>JAISBX010000110.1 GCA_031265965.1 Oscillospiraceae bacterium
CGCCGCCTTCCTTCAGATTCCGCCTCGCGACGGACACCCTTGGCTTTGGCTAACGCTTGCCGCTGCCGGCCGCGTTCGGGACTTTAACCCTATAGATTGCGCCCATGCCGGGCGCACTAAAAAACGCCGGAAGTTTCAAAACCTCCGGCGCAATGCCCGAAACATAGTGATTATTCGCTGCGCTTCAAATACTCGGACACCGAGTTGCGCATGAAGCGTTTTGTGCCGACGGAGTCGAACGCTATCTCCATAAGCGCGTCGTTGCCCGTTGGTTGCAGGAGCGTTATTAGTCCGCGACCGAACGCCGCGTGTTCCACAGCGTCCCCGGCCAGAAAATTTACGGTGTTTTCCTCTGTCCGCGCCGGCTGCGCTATGGGCGCCCGCCGCGCTTCGCTCTTGCGCGGAGCATACCGCGGCGTCTCGTCCGTGAACTCGCGCTCATACTGCATATCGTCGAATATGATCCTGTCGGCGGACGGGCGGTGTCCGCGTTTGACGATGTTTTTGTCGCCGATCTCCTCGACAAACCGCGAAAGCCTCCCCGGAGAGGTCTTCCCGAACAGCGTGCGCTGCCGCGCGCTCACGAATTGAAGCGATTTGCGCGCGCGCGTCATCGCGACGTAGCACAGCCTGCGCTCCTCCTCCATCTCGTCAGCGTTCCCTATCGTGCGGGCGCCGGGAAATATTCCCTCGTCCGCGCCGACAATGTACACGTTGTCGAACTCAAGGCCCTTGGCGCTGTGCATCGTCATCATGACGGCGCAGTCCGTCTCGCCGTCGTATTTGTCGAGATCGGTATAGAGCGCCGTCTCGCCCAGAAAACCGCCGAGCGTACCGTCGGGGTCCTCTCTCATATAATTCAAGATGTTCGTCTTCAACTCGCGCACGTTTTCGACGCGCGAGGCGTTCTCGACCGTCTGCTTCTCCTCAAGCGCCCTCACATAGCCGCTGTACTCCAGAAGCGCGTCGTAGAGCTCCGGCAGCGGCACGGCGCCGGACATCGCGCGCAGCGCCTCTATCATATCACAGAAGGCGTGCAGCTTGTCCGCCGCCTTTTGGAGCTCCGCGTACCGCTCGCAGCGCGACAGCAGCGAGAATATCGGTCCGCCCTCATATGCCGCCAGCTCAGTTATACGGCTCACCGTGCGCGTTCCTATGCCGCGAGGCGGATTGTTTATTATTCTCAATAAGCGCAGATCGTCCGAAGGGTTGTCTATCACGCAGAGATACGAGAGCATATCCTTTATCTCGGCGCGCTCGTAAAAGCTCGTGCCGCCCAGTACGCGGTACGGTATACCGGCGCCCTTGAACGCGTACTCGAGCTGGTTCGACTGAGCGTTCATGCGGTACAGCACCGCGTTGTCGCTCCATTTTCCGCCCGACTCCGCGCAGGACACTATAGCGCTCGTGACGAAGCGCGCCTCCTCGCGTTCGTTAGAGGCGATATACAGCAGCGGTTTATCGCCGCCGCTCTTTTGGGTCCACAGCTTCTTGCCGCGCCGGCCCGTAGTGTTGCTTATGACGTCGTTCGCGGCCTCGAGGATGTACCGCGTGGAGCGATAGTTCTCCTCGAGGCGTATGAGCTTCGCGTTTTTGTACTTGTGTTCAAAATTCAGGATGTTCTCGATAGTAGCGCCCCTGAACTTGTATATGCTCTGGTCGTCGTCGCCTACGACGCAGATGTTTCCGCCCGGGCCAGTCAGCAACTGCGCGAGCATGTATTGGAGATTGTTAGTGTCTTGGTACTCGTCTATCATCACGTACCGGAATTTGTTTTGGTAATACTCGCGTATATCGCGGTGTTCCCGCAGGAGGCGGACTGTAAAGAGCAGCAGGTCGTCGAAATCCAGCGCGTTCGCCGATTTCATGCGGTTTGTGTACTCTATGTATATGCGGCCGACGTTGCTTTTTCGCACGTCGCCGTCCGCCCGCGCGCTGTCGTAATGCTCCTGCGCGGAGACGAGCTTGTCCTTCTCCCGGCTGATAGCGCTCAGCACCGCCCTCGGAGGATAGACCTTGTCGTCAAGGCCGAGATCCTTCATAGCCTGCTTTATCAGCGTGACGCTGTCGGCCGTGTCGTATATGGCGAAGCCGCGCCCGTAGCCCAGCGCCTCTATGTCGCGCCGGAGTATGCGCACGCACGCCGAGTGGAACGTCATAGCCCATATATCCAGCGCCTCCGGGCCGAGCCGCGCTTCGAGGCGGGATTTTATCTCGCCCGCCGCCTTGTTCGTGAATGTGATTGCGATGATGCGCCACGGCGGTACGGCGTCAAGCCGGCACAGCGAGAGAGCGCGCCGCTCGTCCTCCCCGCCTAGCTTCGCGGCGTATTGTTCGAGAAGCGTGAGGTCGTCCGCCGTCACGCCCTCCGGCACATCGTCGGAGTCGGACGCGCGCCCGAAGCTCAGCAGATTCGCTATCCGGTTTATGAGGACCGTGGTCTTGCCGCTGCCGGCTCCCGCCAGTATCAGAAGCGGCCCCTCCGTGGAGAGCACCGCTTCCCGTTGCATATCGTTCAGTCCGCCGAACTCGCGCTCGATGACTTTTCGTCGCGCCGCCGCGAACCTGCCGTTGAATTCCTCACCCGCCATACTAATCGCGTGCCTCGCGCCCAAACGTGTCGGCGGCGATCATCGCGTCGAACAGTGCCCGCCCGGTGACGGGAAACGACAATCCCTGCGACGGCCTTCCGGGCTCCGACGCGATGATCGCCGCCCTCATCAGCGCCGCCGCGCTTTTGCCGATGTCCTCTACGCCTAGCTCGCGCAGCGTCGTAGGCAGCCCGACGCTCTGGCAAAACAGCAGCACCTCGTCAAACTCGCCGGACGGTCTGCCCTCCAGGATCAACTGTACCAGCAGCCCGAACGCGACCTTCTCCCCGTGCGTGTACCCGTGCATCTCCGGAACGGCGGACAGCCCCTCGCTCAGAGCGTGCGCCACCGCCACGCCGGCGCTCTCGAAGCCCAGCCCGCTCAGCAGTGTGTTAGCTTCAACTACTCTATCGAGGGCGGGCGTCACGACGTTGCTGTAGCACGCGACGATGGCGCCGTATCCGTTATCGAACAGCGTGTCCCGGCAAAGCCGCGCAAGCGCCAGCGCCGCAAGCGTGGCGGAACCGCCCGACACATTGCGCGAGCCCGCGCGGCGGCACGCGTCGGCCTCGTACCACGTGGCGAGCGCGTCGCCCATCCCGGACACGAGTTGGCGCACGGGCGCGCGCGCGATTATAGCGGTGTCGACGAGGACCACGTCGGGGTTGCGTTTGAACGGCTGCACCCTGTTAAACGTGCCGTCCTCGTTGTATATAACGGACAGCGAGCTGCACGGCGAGTCGCTCGACGCGACCGTGGGCACGATTGCGCAGGGCAGTTCCAGCTTTGCCGCCGCCGCCTTCGCCGAGTCTATCGCCTTGCCGCCGCCGCTTGCGATTATGACGTCGCACGAGTTCGCGCGCGCCAACTCCGCCAGCCTGTCGATCTCCGCGTCGCTCGACTCCCCGCCGAACGGCGCCTCGAACTGGCGTATCCCGTGCTCGCTGAAGCTGCGTTCGCGCCCCTCCCGCGTCGCGGCGAGTCCGCTTGCGCCTCCGACCACGAGCGCGCTGCCGCCGAGCGGCTTCACATGCGCACCCAGCTCGAAAACCGCGTCCGCGCCCTGTATGTATTTTGACGGAGATATGAAAATGTACGAATCGCTCATAGTGTTATTTCCACAGCCTTTCAGGATATATCCCGCTGCGCTTCAGCGAGCGCATAGCGGTGCGTACGGCGTGCTTGTCGTCCTTATATGTTACGCCGTGCCAGCGGTCGCCGCTCGGCAGAACGCGCACTCTGGCGCGGCCCTCCCGCAGCATCGAATCCACCGTCACAGGCAGCAGATATTCCGCGCCCTCCGGGTCCCCGGCGAGCGCCCCGAGCGCAAACGCGGGGAAGCCCTCCTCGATCTCGCGCATTACGCCGGGCATCAGCCCCCAGAAGTTCATCGACACCGTAGCGCCGTCGCTCAGCGGGCGCCACACGTCGTCCGCGTCCTGATAGCACACGGCGCCGCCGCGCCTCCCCACCTTCTTGCGCTCCGTCACCCGAGTCAAAAACCCGCCGCCGTCGACCTCGCACACCCCGCGCGCCACCGTGCCGCTGTCGGTCAGCGTGTTCTCCAAAACATAGCCCACCATAGCGTGCAGCCCCGCGTCCGCGTCCGCGCCGGCCAGAAAATCGTACATTGACAAAAACGCGCCCGCCCCGTAGTAGTCGTCAGCGTTTATAACGGCGAACGGCCGCCCTCCGATACTGTCGCGCGCGGCCCATACCGCGTGGCTCGTACCCCAAGGCTTCACGCGTCCCTCCGGCACGCCCAGCCCGCCGGGCAGGTCGTCCATCCTCTGAAAGGCGTAGCCGGCGTTAAGATATTTACCCGCGCGCCCGTCTATCAGTCCGCGGACGTCCGCCTCCATCTCCTCTTTTATAACGAAGACCGCTTCTCTAAAGCCCGCCTTCCACGCGTCATAGAGCGAAAAATCAATTATGATCTCGCCTTCGTCAGTAACCGGGTCAATCTGCTTGAGCCCGCCGTAACGGCTGCCCATCCCAGCGGCCATTATAACAAGCGCCGGTTCCAATAACTCGCCCTCCCCTGCTCATTTCGGATATATTCTAGCTTCTGGGACGTATGGTATCATAAAAGTCCGCAGAATGCAATGGGCCGGAGGGGGGTGTGCAGGTAGCACTCCGTAACTGCTAAAACTATACAAAGCAGAGAAAATGTGATAAACTGCCAGCACCAAGGAAAAAGGAAGGCGGGATATCAACATGGAAAGCAATGCAGTCATGCTCAGCGAAGAGCAAAGGCAAGAACTCGAAACGTTCTCAAAAAGCGGGGTCCACAGCGCAATGCAGATACGCCGGGCAAGGGCAATATTGTTGCTGAACCGGTCCGGCAAAAAAGACCATTTGCGCGTCGGGCGCGTCTGCGAATCAGTCGGGCTTTCGAGGGCGGGGCTGAACGAAATAAGGAAGGACTTCCTTCAATCAAATAGCATAGAAGAATTCCTGACGCGCAAGAAACGCGAGACGCCGCC
>JAISBX010000119.1 GCA_031265965.1 Oscillospiraceae bacterium
AGCGCCTGTATGCCGATGTCCGCCGTCCCGCCGTCCCCCGCGAAGCCCACCGCCGTGAACCCCGTCTCCCCCCGCGCGCGCAGCCCCGACACTATACCCGTGAGCATGGACGCCGTGCCAGCGAACGTGGAGATTATGGCGTTGTTGGCGAACGCCAACTGCGGGAAGTTGAACCCCACCGCCGACATACACCCCGCCGGCAGCACCGCCACCGCCCGCTCCCCGAGCGCCTTAAGCGCGATCCTCACCGCCAGCGCCCCCCCGCACCCCGCGCACGCCTTATGCCCGAAAAAGTATTCGCTCCTGTCAAGATTTTTCACCGGCAGCACCTCCCGTCTCTGTCCCGCGATATGTATTTTTCCGTGGTATGTGGGGATTGTATCATATACATATCTGAAATGCAAGTATTTGGGGCGGAAAATTTATAAAATATAATTGACAGCCTCGTGCCCCCCATGCTATTATATATAAGCGGATTTATGTAAATCCGCTTATTCTTATTTGCGGAGGCTGTTATGGACTTCCCGCAGCTTATGGATTACTTGTTCTATCGCGGTTCGGTCGGAGAGCTCAGGTTGCTTAATAACAACGACTACACGCGCGGAATATCGTATCACAGTATGCTGTACCTCAATGTAATAGCGTACGAGCGCGAGTGTACCGTCAGCAAGCTCGCGGAACTGCTGCACATCACGACATCGGCGGCAGTCATCAAGGTGGGGGAACTCGTCCGGCAGGGCTTGGTGGAAAAAGTGCGCAGCTTGGACGACGGGCGGGTGCATTATTTGCGGCTAACGCAAAAAACCCGCGAAATATACGCTCAGTATACCCACGTGAGCGTGGAAACGCACAGTTATCTGCGGAGCAAATATACGGGCGCGGAGCTTGACATATTTTACAAAATACTACGTGAGGTCGCTGAATATGAACCATAAAACCGAACTTTTTGAAACAGTGCCTATACCGAAGGCGGTGCTCACTTTCGCACTGCCTACTATATTGGGAATGCTTATTACGGTCGCCTATATTCTGGTGGACACATTCTTTGTGGCGCAGACAGGGGACCCGAACCAAGTCGCGGCGATCACGATATGTATGCCAGTGTTCATGCTTTGCATGGCGCTGGGCAACATATTCGGCGTTGGCGGCGCGTCTTACATCTCGCGGCTGCTGGGCGCGGGCGAGTATGAGACTGCCAAGCGCACGTCGGCTTTTGCGTTCTACATGAGCCTCGCCCTCGGCGTAGCGGCGAGCGCCATTATGCTGTCCGTAATGGATTTTCTCCTGCCTATTATCGGCACGACGCCTCTCACGGAACCGTTTTCGCGCAGATACCTGACATGGATCGCCGGCGGCGCTTCCATGATAGTGCTCAGCTTCGGGCTCGGGCAGATAGTGCGTTCCGTCGGCGCGGCAAAGGAAGCCATGATAGGCATGGTCGCGGGCACTGTGCTGAACATCATACTCGACCCCATAATGATACTCGTGTTCCACATGGGCGTGGCCGGCGCGGCGGCGGCCACCGTGATAAGCAACGCCGTGAGCGTCTTGTACTTCATACGGCTGATAATAGTGAAAGACTATCCGCTGTCCATAAGCCCGCGCCGCTTCAAGCCCAATAAGATGATCGTGACGAGCGTACTTGCGATAGGCGTCCCATCCACGCTGACTGAGCTGCTCATGAGCGGTTCGCAGATGGCGTTCAACTATTTCGGCGCGGCGCAAGGCGAGAACTTTTTGGCGGCGTTCGGCATTGCCAACATAATTGCCATGCTGCCCAGCATGGGCGTTATGGGCCTGTCGCAGGGCATACAGCCGCTCATCGGCTACACATACGCGGCAAATCTGCACAGGCGCCTGCGCGGCGTACTGAAATTCGCCCTCATGGCGGCCACGGGCAGCGCGGCCGTTTTAATGGGGCTTGTCTATCTCGTGGGCAAGTCCGCTGTGACGGCGTTCATCAACAACGCGGACGTCATAGCGCAGGGGCAGTACATCATATACCGCTTTGCGTGGTCCATCCCGATACTCGGCGTTTTGTTCGTGCTATCCACCGTGTTCCAGTCGATGGGCAAGGCAAAACAAGCTCTCGTGCTGTCGATTGCGCGCCAAGGCATAGTGTTCCTGCCCATAATGCTAATATTCAACTTTGCTTTCGGCAAAGACGGCCTGATATTGGCGCAACCGGTGTCGGACACTATCTCTACGCTGATCTGCGTCGGCTTGTTCCTGCCCGTGTTCAAAGAACTGGCGCACAGCGAGTAGGGGTACGGCATGCCGTGCCCCTCCCGCGCGCCCCTCACACCGCGTCGCGCGTCACGTTTTTTATCCATTTCTTCGTCCGCATCCGCACTATCAATATACCCGTCTTCGCCACCTCCTCGAGGAGCACGCTCGAGTAGACCACGGCTATGCCCGCGCCGAGCACGAGGCCGGATATGGCCGCCATCGGCAGCGCCAAGACGTAGAGCGACAGGCAGTCTATCAGCATCACCGCCCTGACGTCCCCGCCGCCGCGCAGGATGCCTATGCCTATGGCGAAGCCCCCGTTCCTGAGCGGGACCACCGCCGATAAGACCAGCAGCATCGACGTCGCGGCGCTCGCCGCGTCCGGCGACATCTGAAACAGCGGATATATATACTCCCTGACCACGGTAAGCGTGGCCACAAGCAGCAGCACGCCCGAGCCGAGGCCGAGCAGGAACCCCGTTGCCGCCAGCGATTTCGCTATCGAGTACACGCCTTTTGTGTTACCAGCGCCTAACTCTTTCCCTATCATCACGGAGACGGCGCTTCCCGTCGCGAAGACGGCCACGGTGAACAGCTTCTCGACGTTTCCCGCGATATTGTACGCCGCCAGCAGCGCCGCCGACGACGGCATATGCCCCAGTATGACGGGGTACAGCATAAGCGACACGCCCCACAGCGCCTCGTTTATGACAACGGGCAGCGAGTATTTTATAAAGTCCCTCACAATAATCATGCCGGGCCTGAAAAACAGCCGCAGCTCCAGCCGCAGATGGCGGTTGAGCATGGCGTAGGCCACTACCACGATGAATTCTATGATCCTCGCCGCCAGCGTCGCGACCGCGGCTCCAACAATGCCCATCGGCGCTATGCCGAGCGTCTCGCTGCCGAAAATCAGCAGCCAGTTTCCGAATATGTTGATGAGCGACGACGAGCTGAGCACAATGACGCCGAGCTTCGGATTTTCGCAACTGCGCTGCGCCGCTATGTATATCTGCGTCAGCGACGCGAACACCTGCGAAACGCCGACGATCCGCGCGTAGTCTACCGCCAAGTCCAAGAGCCCGTCATCGTCGCTGACGAGCCTCAATATTTCGCGAGGGAAGATGAGCATGATTACGGCGACCAGCAGCGAAACCGCGAGGGCGACGTATGTGCCAACGCCGATGACCCGGCTTATCGCGCCCTTATTTTGCCGCCCCCAGTACTGCGCTATGAGTATGCCCACGCCGCTCTGTATGCCGAATGTCAGCACCATGAGCACGAAAAAAGGCGTGTTGGCGAGCGTCACGGCCGCCAAGCTCGCCTCGCCCGTCAGCCCCACCATAAACGCGTCCGCCAGCGCGATAGTCTGCGAGATGACGTTTTGCAATATCAGCGGCGCCATGAGAGAGAACACGCCGCGATAAAACCCCCGCGGCTGTTTGAGCAGATTTGTCATTATCTCTTCCACACCTCGCCGCGGTCGAGGCCCCACCCGCCGCACAGGTCGTCGTAGAACTGCGGGCGCGGGAAGTCCGTTTTCATCTCCATATAGAGCCCGCGGTATCCAAAGCCGACGGCGGAGATCGCGCGGAGCCCCTCGGCGAGCTGCTCCAGCTTGCAGGCCGGGGCTGTGAATATCATCTCGTCCTCGTCGGTCAGGCCGCGCTCGTACTCGCCCGGATCGGGCACGGTTATTCTGTACTGACCGTTCTTGAGCGCCGGTATAGTCGAGTGTACGCACGAGTCCACGGAGTCAAACTCGCTGCGGACCAGCTCGCCGGACTTGAATTTCGCGGCCATCAGCAGGCTGCGAAGCTGCGCGGGGCGCAGGTATATAAGCGCGATGTCCGGCTCGAAATTCGCCTCCGCAAGGGGCGCGAGCGCGAGGCCCGCGTCCTCTCCGCAATCAACGCGCGGGTACGACGTCTTGAAAAACTCGCGCGCCGCGTCCGGGTCCTCGATAAACGTGCTCGTGACCGTCGTGTCATACAGCTCCATATCCGGCTCGAACCGCGCCATACCGAAGCCTATCAGCGGCCACGGGCACCAGTTATCGTCCTTGAACATCGCTATGCGCTTCCTCTGTCGCCGAACCGCGGCAAAGGCCTGACAGAGCGCGAGATGCTCCCCGCCGTCCCTTCGCGGCCTGTATAGCCCCTCGGGCGTCTCGCCCTCATTTTTCAGGATCTTGAGTGCTATGGGAGCGTATCTGAGACCCAGCGCCCTCTCGATTTCCGCTCCAAACGCGTTGTACTCGCTTATAGTCGGCATAAGTGACCCTCCTGTTTTTATTTTTCATCCGGTTCATCATACCACCGCGCGCCCTCGCGTGTCAATCAATTGAAATTCCCCCGCGCGCGGTATATAATGGTACGCGAGAGATCGAGGAAGGACGTGCGCAGCTATGAGTGAGCTAAAAGCGAAAAAGTATACCCTGCTGTCAAACATACTGTTCTCCCTGAATACCCTGCGGCGCGAGAGCCCGGCGACGCTGGCGCGGGCGGCGGTGGGCGTCGTGGCGCGGATAGCGGCGCCGTTCGCCGCTATCCTGCTGCCGAAGCTCGTGCTCGACGGCTTGACTAACCATGTCTCGCCGGCGGAGTTCATAGCGAGCGTGGGCGGCGGCGCGGCGGCGCTCGCGGCGCTGACATTCCTGCGCGGCTACACGGACGTCACGCTCAACCCCGGACAGGAGATCGGCATGGCGGGCGTAAACGCGGCAGTGACGACTATGGCGGTCAAGAAGATAGATATGGACTTCGAGCTGCTGAGCGACCCGGAGGTGAAGAAGCTCGAGGACAAGGCCGGACAGGCGCTCGGAAGCAACCACACCCCCGCGAACAACCTGCCGGCTTATCTTGCGAACCTCCTCGTGCAGCTAGGCGGGTTCGCGCTGTATGGCGCTGTGATAGCGTCCGTACACTGGGCAATACTGCCATTGCTCGCTCTGTCGGCGGTCGTCGTCGGACTCATGCTCCGCAGGGCGCGCAAGTACGAGGAGGCGCACCGCGAGGAGCTCGACGAGACCGGCATGAAATTTTTCTATGTCGTGCGCTCGCTGAACGACGCGGAGCTCGCAAAGGATCTGCGGCTGTACTCCATGATAGGCTGGATCAAAGCAAACGGGAACGCGCTGTTTAAGAAGTACCGCGACCAGTCCGGACGCGTCGCGGGGCTGAATATGCAGGCGCAGCTCGCCGGCGCTGCCATGGTTCTGCTGCGCGACGGCGCGGCCTACGCCCTGCTGGTGTATCTGCTGCTCAAAGAGCGCGTGACGCTCGGCGACTTCACGCTGATGTTCGCAGCTATCGGCGCGTTCGCGGGCTGGGTGCAGGGCATCATAGAGCAGGCCGGCGAGACGCTCCGCGCGAGCGCTCAGCTCGCCGGCTACCGCGAGTATATCGACGTCCCCGACCGCATGAACCGAGGCGCGGGCGCGCCGCTGCCCGATACCGGCGCGCCGCCCGAGATAGCGCTTGAGAACGTCAGCTACAAATACCCCGGCGCGGACGGCTGCGCGCTCGAAAATATCAGCTTGACTATCCGCGCGGGCGAGCGCCTCGCCGTCGTCGGCGTGAACGGCGCCGGCAAATCCACGCTCGTCAAGCTGATCTGCGGGCTGTACCGCCCGACCGCCGGCACTATCAAGCTGGACGGTACGGACATATCGCGCTTCAACCGCGACGAGTATTACACGCTGTTCACCGCGGTATTTCA
>JAISBX010000070.1 GCA_031265965.1 Oscillospiraceae bacterium
AGTTTACGGTCGGCCCGACGGCGCAGCCGTGGTAACGCGGAATTTGAAAAACACACGAAAGGACAGGCGCTGATATGGCAATTCAAAAGGTTACGGCGGGCAGGGACGCTCTCGGCGAATTTGCCCCCAAGTTTGCCCAATTAAATGACGACGTGCTGTTCGGCGAGGTCTGGTCGCGGGAGGAACAGCTTTCGCCCAGAGAACGCAGCCTGATAACCGTCACCGCGCTGATGACGAGCGGTATTTTGGATTCGTCCTTTGCCTTCCACATGAACAAGGCAAAGGAGAACGGGATCACAAAAGAAGAAATCGCCGAAGTCCTGACGCATCTGTCTTTTTACAGCGGATGGCCGAAAGCGTGGGCGGCATTCCGGATAGCAAAAGAAACTTGGGACAGTTAAGGTGTTGGTAAGGCAAATTTCATATTGAAATCCCCGCCAAGACACGGTATAATGGGAGTATAAAAGGTGGTGAGCGCAATGCCGGAAGATATTATCATACCCGATATACTACCGCCATCGGAGGACGGCATATTCAAGAGCATACTGACTCGCGAGGAATCAAAGCCCGTGTTGCGGGACGTCATATCAAGCATACTGGAAGTGCCGGTCGTCGAAGCAGTAGTACGCAATGCCGAGCCGCCGATAACGGACATAAACGAGAAGCGTGAAGTATTTGACGTCAACTGCAAATTGGACGGCGACAAGCAGGCGGCAGTGGAGATGCAGTCAAGAAACATGCAGGGCGACAACATGGAGACAGAACACCCGAACATACGCGGCCGCTCAGTGCTGGAGCTATGCAAGCTGCACGCGTCACAGCCGGGCAGGGGATCACATTATGCCGACTTGCTTAAGAGCTATCAGATAACATTTTGCAACTACACGGTGTTCCCGGAGTTGGGCTGCTTTGTGAATCGGTTCGGTTTTTACAACAAAGAGGGCTATGAACTGTCGGATTCTGTGGGCATAATATTCGTGGAGCTTACAAAGCTGGACAAAATAATGAAGAAACCCGTAGAAAATATGACGCCGGCCGAGATGTGGGCGATATTCTTCAAGTACGGGGACAGCGCGAAACACAAGGTCCTTTTGGACAAAATCAGGGATCAGCGAGGAGAGATTGAAGTGGCTACAAATGTTTTGACGAGCATAAGCAAAGACGAGGTAGAGCGCGCGCACTATCGTTCGCGGCAGATTTTTCAAATGGATATGGCAAGCAATTACGCGGCATCGCGACAACAGGGAGCACAGCAGGGACATCGAGAGGAACAAGATCGCGTGATTGCACTGATCCGCGCAGGGTATTCGCTTGAACAGCTAGAAGCAATTTTGCTTGCGGAACGCGAAAATCAACAATAAAAATCAGCAAAACACAATATATTTACAAAGGAGCCAACCAACATGAAACGTATAATCACTATAGCTACCCGGGATCTGGCGCGCAGCGCTGTGGAGGGCGGGTGCGGGCAGTGCCAGACGTCTTGCCAGTCCGCTTGTAAGACCTCGTGCGGCGTGGCGAATCAGCGCTGCGAAAAGCTCGCTGACAAAAACGGATAGCGTAAGCTTCCGTTTTTCGCCGCGCGCCCGACAGGGATCGCACTATGATACATATGTACAAATTAAACGGTCTCAATATCGTCGTGGACGCGAACAGCGGGTCGATACACTGCGTCGACGACCTCGCGTACGACGTGATTGAGCTGTATAGACACGCCGGCAGCGATGATATTGTGGATCGTATGCTGAAAAAATACGCCGCCGAGCCCGAGGTGACGGAGCCGGAGATACGCGAGGTGCTCTCAGACGTCGGCGAGCTCGTCCGAGCGGGTACGCTCTTTTCGGCCGACGACGTCGCCGCCGCCGCCGCGTCGTCAGGCGTATCCGGCGGCGATGTCAGGGCGCTGTGCCTTCATGTGTCGCACGCGTGCAATATGTCGTGCGACTACTGCTTCGCCGGTCAGGGGCGTTACCGCGGCGAGAGCGCGCTGATGCCGTTTGAGACGGGCCGGCAGGCCGTCGATTTTCTGATACGGTCAGCCGGAAACGCGCGAGTCCTTGATATCGACTTCTTCGGCGGCGAGCCGCTGCTCAACTGGGACGTCGTCAAGCGCGTAGTCGCGTACGCGAGACGAGCGGAGGTTATACATGACAAACTGTTCCGCTTCACGCTCACGACGAACGGCGTGCTGATAGACGACGATGTGATCGAATTCTGCAACCGCGAGATATACAACGTCGTGCTCAGCCTCGACGGCCGGCGCGAGGTACACGACAGCCGGAGGCGGCTGAACGGCGCCGGCAGCTACGATGTGATACTCCCGAAATTCCGGGACTTCGTCGGGGCGCGCGGCGGGCGCTCGTATTATATGCGCGGCACGTACACGGGCGCCAATGTAGACTTTGCGAGCGACGTGCTGCACATGGCGGATCTCGGCTTCACAGAGCTGTCGATGGAGCCTGTAGTAGCGGCGCCCGGTTCGCCCGGCGCACTTACAGACGCCGACCTGCCCGCGCTGTACGCGCAGTACGAGCTGCTCGCGCTCGAAATGCTCAAGCGCGAGCGCGAGGGGCGGGGTTTCACGTTTTACCACTACATGCTCGACCTGAAAGGCGGCCCGTGCATATACAAGCGCGTGTCCGGCTGCGGCTCCGGCTCCGAGTATCTGGCCGTAACGCCCGGCGGCGAGCTGTACCCGTGCCACCAGTTCGTGGGCGACCCCGAGTACCGCATGGGAGACGTGTACTCCGGTGTCACGAACGAGGCGCTGCGAGACGCGTTCCGGTCGTGCGGCGTGTACTCACGGGCCGAGTGCCGCGAGTGCTGGGCGCGCCTGTACTGCAGCGGCGGCTGCGCCGCGAACTCGTACCGCGCGTCCGGCTCGATAGACGGCGTACACGAGTTTGGCTGCAAGCTGTTCAAAAAACGTCTGGAATGCGCCATTATGATGGCCGTGTGCCGGGACCCGTCGTACGCCGACGCGCGGGAGGAGCAGACATGACCGCGCCGGAAACGCTGCGCGAAAAGTCGCTCGCGCTGCCTCCGCTTCCGGGGGTTTATATAATGCTGGACGATTCGGGCGGCGTTATATACGTCGGCAAGGCAAAGCAGCTAAAAAACCGCGTCAGCAGCTATTTTCACGGCGAACACGACGTCAAGACGTCCGCGCTCGTCTCAAAAATATCCGACTTCGACGTAATAATAGCAAACTCCGAATTCGAGGCGCTCGTACTTGAAAACTCGCTCATCAAGCACCACTCGCCTAAGTACAATATACGGCTGCGCGACGACAAGGGATACCCGTTCATCCGCGTGGATATGCGCGACGAGTACCCCGTGTTCACCGTCGTCTCAAAGCTCGCGCGCGACGGGGCGCGCTACTTCGGCCCGTACGGCTACAGGCACAGGACGTTTGAGGCGGTAGGCGCGCTGCAAAAGGCGTTCATGCTGCCCTCGTGCTCGCGAAAATTCCCGCGCGATATAGGCAAGGAGCGCCCCTGCCTAAATTACCACATGGGCGCGTGCGCCGCCTACTGCCTGCCGGAGACGCCTCGGACGCTGCACGCGGACGCGGTGGAGTCGGCCGTGGCGGTGCTGGAGGGCAAGACGGCGGACGTAAAGGCGAAGCTGGAGGCCAAGATGGCGGACGCCGCCGAAAATCTCAGGTTCGAGCTCGCAGCAAGCCTGCGCGACAGGCTTCGCGCCATATCGCAGCTCGATACGAATCAGCTCGTAGTCTCCGGCGCCCGCGCCGATACGGACTACATCGGCTACAGCACCGGGCCCGCGAAAAGCTGCTTCGCGGCGCTCCATTACATCGAGGGCGCTCTGCTCGACAGGGACGTCGAGCTGTTCGACACGCCGTTCGAGCCGACGGCGGACGCCTTGTCCGAGCTTCTGAGACAGTATTACGCGAAGCGCGGCGCGGTCCCGCGCGATATATATCTGCCCGCCGAGCTGTCGGACCGCGAGCTGCTCGAACGCCTCTTTACGGAGAGCTCCGGACATAAAGTGCGCCTGCACTGCCCCAAGCGGGGCGGGAACCGCGTTCTCGTGGACACGGCAAACGTAAACGCGCGCGAGGAGGCGGAACGCGCCGCCACGCACGAGGAGAAGACGCTGAAAACGCTGCTGTGGCTCCAAAAATCGCTCGACCTCCAATCCCCGCCGGAGCGCATCGAAGCGTTCGACATATCGAACACAGGCTCGTCCGACATGGTGGCGTCGATGACGGTATTCTCGCACGGCAAGCCGCTCAAGCGCGACTACAGGAGGTTCAAGATCAAAACCGCCGACACGCAGGACGACTACAGGAGCATGGCCGAGGTGATAACGCGGCGTATCGGGCACATCACGTCGGGCGACGCCAAATTCGGCGAGCTGCCGGACGTGATGTTCATCGACGGCGGCGCCGCCCACGCCCGTGCCGCGCGCGAGGCTCTGCTTGCCGCGGGCGTGCGGCTCCCCGTATTCGGCATGGTAAAGGACGACAGGCACCGCACGCGCGCGCTGGTGTCGCCCGAGGGCGGGGAGATAGGCATATCCTCGAGCCCGGCGGTGTTCGCGCTTGTCGGCTCCATACAGGAGGAGACCCACCGCTTTGCCGTGGAGTACCACCGTTCCCTGCGCTCAAAAGGCGCGGCGCGCTCAAGGCTCGACGCCATCGCGGGCGTCGGGGAGGCGCGCAGGAACGCGCTCCTGCGCGCGTTCGGGAGCCTCAAGGCAATACGCGGGGCGACCGTCGAGTCGCTGTCCTCCGTAGTCCCGGCGAGCGTCGCGAAAAATATCCACGTCTTCTTTCACGGGGAGGGCGGCGCATGAGAGTGATAAGCGGACAGGCGCGCGGACGCAAGCTGCGCGAGCCGTCCGACTCCGCCATACGCCCGACGGGCGCCAGAGTAAAGGAGTCCATATTCAACATAATACAGTTCGACGTCGAGGGCGGACGCGTGCTCGACCTGTTTTCCGGCACGGGGCAGCTTGGGATCGAGGCGCTGTCGCGCGGCGCGTCCGGCGCGGTGTTTGTCGACGTATCGGACGAGGCCGTGCGCCTCACGCGCGCCAATCTCGCGGCGTCCGGATTCTCCGAGCTCGCGGCGGTCGAACGCCGCGACGGGCTCGCGTATATCGGGCAGTGCGGGAAATACGGAAAGTTCGATCTGATATTCCTCGACCCGCCGTACGACACGGCGCTGCTGCGCGAATCGCTCGAAAAAATAATAGAGTTTGACATACTGATGGAAAATGGTATAATAGTCTGCGAGTCGCGCTCCGGCGCGCCCATGCCGGACGTGCCCGCGCCGTATCACAGGCGGCCCGAGTACAGGTACGGCGGAATAAAGATAACGCTGTACGACCGGACTCGCGGGCCATATGCGCCCGCCGCGGAGGACTTGGCATCGGACGGCAAGTGAAAGGAACGCTCTCAATACATGAAGACAGCCGTTTATCCCGGCAGCTTTGATCCCATCACCCTCGGGCACCTGAACATAATCAGGCGCGCCGCCTCGATCTTCGATAAGGTATACGTGTGCGTAATGATAAACTCGGACAAGCAGCCCCTCTTTTCCCGCGATGAGCGCATGGAGCTCATCCGGCGCACAGTGAAGCACTACAGCAACGTCGAAGTCGATACATCCGACGATCTGCTCGTGAGCTACGCAAAACGCAAGGGGGCCCACATAATCGTCAAGGGTCTGCGCGCCGTATCCGACTTCGATTGGGAATTCCAGATAGCGCTCGCGAACAAGCGGATCGAACCAAAGATCGAAACGGTGTTTCTGGCGTCAAGCGAAAAATACACGTATTTAAGCTCCACCGTAGTGAAAGAAATGGCGCGTTACGGCGCGGATCTTAGCGCTTTTGTCCCGAGGGAGATCATCGGAGACATCGTGAGCCGGGTCCCGTCAAGACAGGGCAGTTGAACGAAAGGAATGGTCACAATATGAGCAGCGGAAACAGAGTTCAGGAATTACTCGACGAACTGCACGCGATGATAACAGAGGCGTGGGGGATACCGCTCGGCGCTGAAAAATGTGTGATTGAGCGCGACAAGGCCCTCGACCTGCTTGACGATGTACGCGCGCAGTTCCCGCAGGAGCTGGCGGAGGCAAAGCGTCTGGTAGAGGCGCGCACCGAATTTATAAACAACGCGAAACGGGAGGCGGAGACTGTCCGCAAGGCCGCGGAGGATCGCGCGCGCCAGCTTGTGGACGAGCAGGAGGTGCTGCGCGCCGCAAGGACGCGCAGCTCGGAGCTGCTCACCACCGCGGAGCGCTCGTCAACGGAGCTGCGGCGCGTCGCAAACGAGTATATCGACGACACGCTGCGGCGCACGGAGGAGGCGCTCGCGGCCGCGCTGACCGAGATGCGCCAGTCCCGCGCGGAATTCAGGTCCGCCGCGTCGCAGCGGACGGTTGTTGATATCGGACAGCCGACAGCGGACAGTTGACAGCGGGGAGCTTATTTCCTCTTTACGTTTTTTTCGTATAGCAGCGCGAGGCCGCGCAGTAGCAGATCCGCGTCGTGCGTGATGTTGTGGCGGCAGTAGGGGATTATCCTCCCCGCCAGGCCGCCCGTAGCGACGACGCGCGTCTCGGCGCCCAGCTCGGCCTCTATCCTGTCTATCATCCCGTCCATCATCGAAGCGGTGCCGAATATGGCGCCGCTTTTCATGCAGTCGATGGTATTGGTGGATATGCACTTGGCCGGCGCCTCCAGCGGGACCTTGGGCAATTGGGCCGTGGCGCTCACGAGCGCGTTCATCGAGGCGGCGACGCCCGGAAATATCGCCCCGCCCATAAAGTTCGCGCCCTTGTCCACCAGGCCTATCGTAGTGGCGGTGCCCATATCGAATATGATCACCGGCAGCTCATAGCTCTCCGACGCGGCGACGGCGGACGCGACGAGATCGCTCCCGAGCTGTCCGGGGTCGTCGATTTTTATATTCAGCCCCGTCTTCATCCCGGAGCCGACGACGAGCGCCTCGACGCCCGTTATCCGCCTCACGGCTGATTTCATACAGTCTGTCAGCGGCGGCACGACGGACGATATAATAGCGCCATCGAACATTTTGAAGTCCACACCGTCGAGCCCAAGTATCTGCTTGAGCCCGGCGGCGTACTCGTCCTCCGTTCTGGAAATATCCGTCTCCACCCGGTACAACCGCGTTATCTCGCGCCCGTCCACGCAGCCTATAACTATGTTAGAGTTTCCTATGTCTATGGCGAGAATCAAACCGCGACCATTCCTTTCCATGTACGCATGAGCGCACGCCCTACCGCACCGCCGACCACTGTGCACGCGATGGCCTCAAAAAGGGCGTTTTGTGTAATAAGCAGCGTTATAATAGTCCAAGCGTCGGCCGTGCCCATCATCTCGGCCGTGACCGGGTTCTTCGCGAACAGCAACACGACCGCCCCTACAAAGAGCGCGGTGTTGATAAGGCTCCCCGCCAAGCTCGCGAGCGGCGCCGCCGGAAACACGACGCGCATCAGCGTATACCCTCTGTATACGGACTTATCACCGTCCACGTCGTAGTGCTCAAATTTCAGCTTGCGCTCTTTTTTAGCCCATCTGTATATAAATCCGGGCAGCCATCCCGCTATGAAGCGCGGGACTATGCACATTACCCCAACGAGCACCGCCGTGCCGAAGCCCTGATTTACGAGCGCCGTCCCGAACGCGTCTGTGCCGAAGCACGTGGAGAAGCTCCACAGTCCGAATATCACGCCGAGTATCGCGCCGCCTGTGGGACCAAGCACTATCGCGCCTATCACGACAGGTATCATGTTCAGCGTGATAAAGATGGGACCGAGCGGTATTCTGCCAAGCGGAGTGTAGCAGAATATGAGGAGTATCGCGACAAGTACCGCCAAACGCGTGAGATTGCCCGTGGAAAAAATACCCTTTTTCAATTATAAAACCCCCTGCTGTCGCTCCCGTTTGCGGGATGCGGCGCAAATATTTGAGGCGTGGCCTCGCGGTATTATATAATGGGCGGAGGTGGGCTGTCAAGGAAAATTTGACTGATTTGCCGCTTGCAGTACCGCGTTGGCTATCGGGGCGGCGGCGGAGCTGCCGGAGCCGGCGTTTTCTACTACTACTACGAACGCGAGCGGAAGGCCGGAGTTTGTGATGTAGCCTGTGAACCACGCGTGAGGCGACCTGTCACCGCCTACCTCCGCCGTGCCGGATTTCGCGT
>JAISBX010000128.1 GCA_031265965.1 Oscillospiraceae bacterium
CTGCGACGCGTCGTATTCGTCCGTAACGGTGTTGAACCCCTCTGCCATTTGCACTCTCCCAATACATTACATGTTTCAATCCACGCTATATTCATATCATATCACATTTCGGCTCAAAAGGGAAGAGGCGGGGAGGGGGGACATAGTAGCATTTACATTATTTGGTTGCAATATCTTATATTTTCTGTTATTATTGATCATTATACAGGAATTGGCAGGAATGGGATTTGAGATCGTGAGCAAAGAAACAGATCGGGAAGCGGCATTTTTAACAGAGCTTCTACAGACGACTCGCGCCAGACTGTTGGCCTACGCCCGTTCAAGGAATTTTGAGGGTACCGCCGCGGAGGATTTGGTGCAGGAAGTCTGCCTTTCCGCATGGACAAACATAGACGCGGTGATGGGCTCGCCAAACCCGCCGGGCTGGTTGATGAACGCTCTGAAAATACATATTCGCAGGTACTATGCGAGCATAGCAAAAGATGGCAAATTATTTGACGCATTGACCGCCAACGCCGATGGTGAGTCTCGTATAACCGACAACGCTGACAATGAAATATCCTTCGCCGCGGCGCTCACTGACGATGATCTGCGTGTTGTCGCACTGAGAGCGCAGGGCTACAGCGACCGCGAAATTGCGGATATGACCAAAACGGCGTACGCGACTATACGCAAGCGGTTTTCAAGGATCAGGGAGAAGATAAAGCGGTTTATGAAATAAAAATTTTTCACATGTCACAATTCGGCCAAAAATACAGATATCCTATTGAGAGGAGGTTTAAAATGTCTCGAATGATTTCAGCCGCCGAAATCGAGGGCAAAACGGTGGAGGAGCTTTATGCAATGCTGGCAGATGACACGCTGTTACCCATTGACGACGACTCGAACACCGATTTGATACTCGAGATCACAGGGGCGATAGTCAGAAAAGGGAACAAGTCGCCCGAGCAGGAGGAGGCGGAGCGCGCCGCCTTTTGGATGCGACTGCTCGACCGCTACGGAGATCAATTGCCCATCCGTCTCGAAGATGTAGTGCCAAACCCCACAGAAAGCCCCAAATCGCCCCACGCAGCAAATCCGGGGGTGCCGCACATACCCGCAGACCCCGCCCGGTGTTGCTCAGAAAGGCAAGCATTGCGGCGGCGGCAGTTGTCGCGCTGTTTGTCTGCAACACGCTCATATCGCTGGCGTTCAATTTTAATCCCCTGCGAGCGGTTATCAGCTTCACAGACGAGCTGTTCATCAAAACGATTGTGTCGTCAGATCAGCCGTCAACGCCGAGTGAAGGGACAACTTGAAGCTGAAGTGCACACGGATTTGAGGTGTTCCTATTGGAAAAGGAAGACAGGCGGTTTGCTTGTATATCACACTGTAATTATGAAAGCGAGGAATTTTTATGTTCAAAAAAATTATTTCAGCTACTCTGACGGTTTGCCTGTGCGTTGCGCTTGCCACAACCGTTGCTGCCTCTCAGCAAGTGACTACTGTTCCGCCTCCAATTGACGACACGGACTATAGCTTGGTGAGGCCGGAATGGGATCTCGGTCGAACTTCCGTCGGTGGGCAAGAGGCGACTGCGGAAGATATGGCTAAGTCTGTGTTGCATAATAAAAGCAATTCGGCTAAAGCAGCTGCCGCTTATTATGACGCGGAGCTTTCGGTCTCTGACGCGGGTATATGGGAAGCTTTGTCCCCTTTTTACTATTACGCGCAGGAATTAGACTATTCTTGCGGCGCCGCGAGTGTCAGGATGGCCATGCGGTATCTTACGGGTTCAGCTTATTCGGAATCGGTTATAAGATCAGGCTGCAATACGACATCGACTAACGGGACTACTATCGTTAATATGAAGACGTACATTAACAGCATACAGAGCCAGAATGCCTACTATGACAAATATGGCGCTTCAAAATCGACAATGAAAGATGATCTTTATGCCGGAATTGTTACATATGGCGCTCCTCCAATTATAGGTCTGAAAGAGGTTTTATCTAATGGTTGGCCCTACAATCTTAGTGCGCATATTACTGTGATTCACAGTGTTGCGAGTGATAAATCCAGCGTGTACATTTGCGATCCGTGGACCGGTTATATTGTCGGATCGGGAAATACCTATACGACATACAGTAAAACGACTGATACTCTGTATACTGCGTATAGTTTGATAAATATTGGGTATATGTTTTAACTCTAGTTATGTTTATCCTAGTTTCTAAGTGCCTTTCGGCGTTCCGCCGTCATACGGTGGGGCGCCGATTTGATTAGTTGTGGTATATGGATGACGGATACTAGAATAATAAGGAAGAAGGCGTAAACAATTAATAAGAAATACTTGGCGATATTTATGTTTATTATTGCTGTTCTTACGCTGGTGTTGATACTGGCGTCTTGCGACGCTGTCTCGGATAATACAAATCCTGACAAAGAAACATCCGGCGGCGTTGCAACTCAACCGCAGGAGATCAGTGTTGATTTTGACGACTTTTTCTCTTATGTGGCGCTATTGGACGACAGCTATATTTACTTTGGTAACAGCGACGATAATTCCACAGTCACTTTCTACAGGGCTTACTTTAGCGGCGAAACTCTCACGCTGGGGCAAATACGGAATTTTTATCTGAATATGAGGTACTCAGATCTAATATATCCGAAGCTGTATTTTTATGTGAGCGTTTTTGATGAGGTTGTGGGAGACGTTTCAAACAAGATAGTATGTATTGATTTGTCCTCGAACACAATGGAGGAGTTCGAGCACTATGACGGCTCAATCGCCGGGGTTCCCTCATGTAAATTTCAAGACGATATCGTTTCTATCAAAAATAACGTCGAGCAGCCGATTGTAACAACATTTGTGGATATATTCGATATAGACACCGGGAATTGGGATAAGCGCATGATCAACACATTCAACACTGAGAGTCAAACAGGAACGGCGATTTTCGGTATCTGTGCCGATGAGAATTATCTTTACATCCTCTATGATGATCGGAAAGGAGACGAAACCGATACTTATCTTAAAGTGTATGATAAAAATTACAATGAGATAAAATCCATAAAAATCGATGAAGATATACACGATTATGTGATGACCCCATTCATATCCTATATGCAGGCTTTTGGAGGCTATATTTACATATATAACCCCTCTGAGTATGGGTTTTTGGGGCAAGTCGTCGGCGACGACTTCGTTGAAGTACAAAAGGGACATCAGTTCGCGATGCCTCTATTCAGCCATTTCGATGATTCAGGCGAGGTTCTGTTTTATACTCGCCGCACAAATGTATATTATGTATTCAACACGTCGGTCGGACAGTTCACTGAAAAATCGCAATTCCAAATCGGCGGGGAGTATACTGTTCAGACAATACTCACAACCGCTGAAAAGGCGTTTGTTGAGTGCTACGCGGATGATGTAGATGATTACGTCTACTTAGTAGACAGAGACAGTCTCGCGAACGTCGTCTTGCCTTGTGAATAAAGCGGAATTAAAGAACGGCTCCGCGTTAGCGTTCCTGTATCTGCGATGTGTCGTATTCATCCGTAACAATGTTAGATTACTATAATATTTGCGCTCTCCCAAAATATGATATCGCTTTCGATCGCTGATACTTGACACGCCGCAGTCAAAATTGTATGATTTGCGCGGTGGTTACTTTATATTTTTTGGAGGTATGAGGTATGAATATCAAGCAGGAGTTCTTGCGCGCGATGCGCGGGGAGAAGCCGGTGCGCTGGATGGGCTACGGGTTTGAGCCATTCCCCAAGATCATGTTCCACTGCGTCATAGACCCAATAACGGTGTGGGACATACTGTGGATATCCGGCGAGTCGGTCGTTGACAACTGGGGAGTTGTGCACCGCTATCTGCCGGGCGACCCGGGCGTGATACCTATGGTGACGGACGAAAACCAGGTCATAAAGGATATGACCAAGTGGCGCGATTACGTGCGTTTCCCGGAGATACCGGCGGAGCTGGACTGGAGCGACGCGAAGGCGACCATCGCGGGCATCGACCGCGAGCGCGAGTTTGTAATGGTCCCGACGTTCCGCGGACTGTTCGAGCGGCTCCACTGCCTCATGACGTTTGAAAACGCGCTCATGGCGCTGTATGAGGAGCCCGAGGCGTGCAACGAGTTCTTCACGGAGTACACCGACTGGAAGCTGAAAGTCGCCGAGCAGCTCATCGACAATCTCCAGCCGGATATCATACACTCGCACGACGACTGGGGCAGCCGCGACCAGATGCTGTTCTCGCCGGAGAAATTCCGCGAGCTCTTCAAGCCGCACTACGCGCGCCTGTACGCCTACTACAAGAAGCGCGGCGTGATAGTGCAGCACCACTCCGACTGCTACTGCACCGGCATCGAAAACGACATAGTCGATATAGGCGCCGACATGTGGCAGGGCGTTTTACCGTCGAACGACATACCGCTCATCCAGAAAAACACGGGCGGTAAGCTGCTGCTCATGGGCGGCCTCGACCAGAGCGTGATAGATCAGGCGCCGGGCGACGTGACCGAGGAGCAGATCCGCGCGGAAGTGCGCCGTGCCATAGACGCCTACGCGCCGGCCGGCTCGTTCCTGCCGTGCATAGGCAGCATATCGTGCATAAACGACTGGGTGAACCCGATAGTCATGGACGAGTGCAACCGCTACGGCGCGGAGTGGGCGGAGAAAAACAGTTAATGATAATCAACCTGACGGAATATCTCGAGCGTTCGGCGGAGCGCTTTCCGGAAAAGACGGCGTTCGCCGACGAGGGCGGGGGCGTCACTTTCTCCGAATTGCGGATGCGCGCGCGCGCGTTTGGATCCGCGCTCGCTCTGCGAGTGGGCGGTACGCGCAGGCCAATAGCCGTGCTGACGCGCCACACGGTCTCGGATCTCATCGCGTTTTTTGGGGCGCTGTACGCCGGATGCTTTTATGTGCCTCTGGACGGCAACGCGCCGGAGGATTATATAGCCCGGCGCGCGGAGACGGTGAAGCCCGCGCTTACGGTGGACGACGGCGTGTTCGCCGAGCTGTCGGGCGGCACGCCCGACGACGGGCTCTTGTCGGACATAAGTTCGCAGGCGCTGGACGAGGATCCCGCGTATGTCATTTTTACGTCGGGCTCCACGGGCGAGCCTAAGGGCGCGGTCGTATCGCATCGCGCGGTGATCGACTTCACGGAGTGGATGGGCGACACGTTCGCGTTTTCCGAAAAGACGGTGTTCGCGAATCATGCCCCGTTCTATTTCGACCTATCAGTCAAGGACATATACTCCACGCTGCGCAACGGGTGTACGGCGCATATTTTGCCCAAGAAGCTGTTCTTCTCACCTCTGCGTCTCGTGCGCAGGCTCGACGAGCTGGAGGTGAACACGCTCTCGTGGGCCACCGCCGCCGTAAAGCTCGTCGCGAATACAGGCGTCCTCGCGCAGTACGCGCCGCAGCACCTGACCGACGTGTTTTTTGGCGGCGAAAATATGCCCGCGAAACAGTTGAACATATGGAGACGTAGCCTGCCCGGCGTGCGTTACGTGAACCTATACGGGCCCACGGAGGCCACTGTGGATTGCGCTTACTATATAGTCCGGCGCGAATTTGACGACGGCGAGAGCATACCTATAGGGATGCCGTGCCGAAACGCGCAGCTCATTTTGCTCGACGGGGACGCCCCGGCGCCTGACGGCGCACCGGGCGAGCTGGCGGTGCGCGGCGCTGGCGTCGCCCTCGGGTACTATGGCGACGGCGGGCGCACGGCGGCGGCGTTCGTGCAAAACCCGCTCAACCCCCTGTACCGCGACATCGTGTACCGCACGGGCGATATATGCCGGCGAAACGAACACGGTGAGCTCGTGTACCTGTCGCGCGCGGACGGCCAGGTGAAGCACATGGGCAACCGCGTCGAGCTCGGGGAGATCGAGGCGGCGGCTGCCGCGCTCGGCGGCGTGGATTCGGCGTGCTGCTGCTTTGACAGGGACAACGACAGGATCGTGCTGTTTTTCGCTGGCCCGGAATCCGGGCCAGCTGTGCGCCGGGCGCTCGGCGCACAGCTGCCGCGCTATATGCAGCCAAACGCGGTCATACGTGCCGATCCCATGCCCGAGACGCCGAACGGCAAGATCGACAGGCTGCGCCTCATGAGGGAGTTCTATGACAAGACTTACTGACATCGAGGAGTACAAGGTTCTTGCGGACGGGTTTTCGCGTACCGTTACAAACAACTATATGCTCCCCCCATACATACGGCAGCTCACGGCGCGCGGCGATCTGTTTGCGGACCGGCGGCCAGGCGCGCTGTTTCTGTTTGAGCGGCGGGAGGGGTATTTCAAACTGTTTTTCAGCTTGACGGATATACGCGCCGGATTGCCGTCTGTGGCTGCGCCCCTCGCGGCGTTTACCGTCCACCGCGGCTTGCCGGACGAGACTCAGTCGGGCTGGCTCGCGGCGCAGGGGTTCCGGCGCGCCGTTTCGCGCGTTCGCATGACCGCAGAGGCTCTGAACGCCACGCCGTCGCTGGACGGCGTCACCGATGCGTCGCCCGACGAGGCGCACAGACTGTTTTTGGAGAGCTTCGATACGCTCACGGCCGATCTGCCGCTGCCCGACGCGTACGGGAGGTTGTTGGCCGTGCGCGACGCCGACGGGACTGCCGCCGGCATACTCCACGCGGGGAGCCCGCGATTTATCGCGGTGCGCCCGGGCGCCCGCAGACGCGGCATAGCCGCGCGGTTATACGGCGCTTACAGCGCGATACGGGGGGGCGGCGGAGCAATACACGCGTGGGTGAACACCGATAACGCTCCGGCCGTCGCGCTGTACCGCAAGCTGGGCTTCACCGAGGACGGTATGTCGTCCGTATGTTATACAAAGGAATGGTCATAATAATGGATAAATTGTTTGGGATACTAGGCTCGTTGCACCCGGATGTCGATTTCGCTTCGCAGACAGGGCTCGTAGACGGCGGGATACTGGACTCGTTCGACGTCATAGCGCTCGTGCAGGATCTCTCGGATACGTTTGACGTCGAGATAGGGCTCGAGCATCTGGAGCCCGAGAATTTCAACACCGTCGACGCGATCGCCGGTCTGCTCCGGCGGCTGGGCGCCCAGCTGTGAGCTTTGTAGCGCCGCAGTTCCTGCTGTTCTTGGCCGTCTCGCTGCTCGGCTATTTCCTCGCGCCGCAGCGGTGGAGGTGGCCCGTGCTGCTGGCGGCGAGCTATGTGTTTTATTGGTTCTCCGGCGGCGTTTTCGCCGTTGCGGTGATAAGCTTCACATCGTTGAGCACATATCTGTCCGGTCTCTGGGCGCACCGCCTGCGTACACGGGAGGCGGTGCGCGCCCTGCGGCGCCTGCCTCTGGCGGTGTGCGTGGCCGCGAACTTCGGGCTGCTGGCGTTTTTCAAGTTCAGCGACAGGCTGGCGCCGTCCCTGGGGCTGCTGCTCATACCGGGCATCTCGTTTTACACGTTTCAGGCGGTGGGCTATCTCGTGGACATATACAGGGGCAAGCTGGCACCGGAGCGCAATCCGTTGAAATTCGCGCTGTTCCTGGCGTTTTTTCCGCAGCTAATACAGGGGCCTATATCGCGCCACAGCGAGATAGCGGAGGCACTCTACGCCGGCAGCGGCTGGGACTGGGAGCGCGCGCGCCTCGGGGCCACGAAGCTGATATGGGGTTATTTCCTCAAAATACTGATAGCCGACATAGCTGCCGTGCCCGTCGAGGCGGTATTCTCCGGCTACGCGTCGCACGGGGGGGCGGTCATCGCGTTCGGGGCGGTGCTGTACCGCTTGCAGATATACGCCGATTTCGCGGGGGGGATATATATCGCGCAGGGCATAGCAGATTTTGTCGGCGTCTCGCTGCCGGACAACTTCCGCCAGCCGTTTTTTGCGCGGACGCTCACGGACTACTGGCGGCGCTGGCACATAACGCTCGGCGCGTGGCTGAAGGATTATCTGTTCTATCCGATAGCGCTGTCCAAGCCCCTTGGGAAGCTCGGGAGGCTCGCCCGCCGCGTGTTCGGGCCGAGGCTCGGCAAGATACTGCCCGCCAGCGTCGCGACGTTCGCCGTCTATCTTGTGATGGGCGTCTGGCACGGTTCCAAGTGGAAATCCGTCGCGTTCGGGCTTTTCAACGGCGGTATCATAACGCTGTCGCTCTGCATTGAGCCCGCAATCGCCGCGCTGCGCGCGAGAAC
The DNA here is from genome assembly GCA_031265965.1 of Oscillospiraceae bacterium. The sequence goes on from JAISBX010000128.1 coordinate 8,188, forward strand.
GGGGATCGACGGGCAAAAACCTGGTTTCTGGCGCGTGTTCGCCGCCGTTAGGACATTTATAATAGTCATGGCGCTGTCGTACTTGGCGCGCGCCGCCTCGTTTATGACGGCGGTGGCGATGTACGCGCGCACAGCCGCACATTTCAGGCCCTGGGAGCTGTGGGACGGGTCGCTTGCGGCGCTCGGGCTGGGCGCTGCCGATTACGCGCTCCTCATATTCTGCACGGCGCTGCTCTTCGCGCGCGACGCGCTCGCGGAGCGTTCGGAGCGCCCGTGGGAGCGCCTGTGCGCCGCGAAGCCCGCCGCCCAGTTCGCGCTGTTGTTCGTGCTGCTCGGGCTGATAACGCTGTTCGGAATATACCGCACAGGCTATGTGGCGGCGGAATTCATTTATGCGCAATATTAGGGAGCGGAGGAGTATCCATATGACAGCGAAGCGCTGGTTTGCCATGCTTGTGGGCACCGTACTCTTAATCGCCGCGCTCATATGCGCGTTCAATGTTGCGGCCGATCCGTTCGGCGTGTTCGGCGACGTGTTTTTCGGCTGGTATTCCTTCGATATGACGGAGAACCCGAGGGCGGCGAAATACAAATGGTTAGAGATGAATAACGAAAAATACGACGCGTATGTGCTCGGCGCGTCCGGCGCGAGCTCGTTGTCGCCGGAGACGCTCGGGCGGTACACGGGGCTGCGCTGGTACAACGCGTTCAACTACGGGTCGGACATGGAGTATACGGCGCGCCTCGCCCGTCACATCATAGAAAACTACCGCGTGGAACAGCTCGTGCTCTGCCTGCCCGTCTCCAACGGCGCCAAATACAGCGTACCCGCCGGCGACATAACGTATCTGCCGCACCCGGAGCTTGTGGGAGGCGCGGCCTCATACGCGCGGTTCCTGTTCGCGAACCCCGGATACGCCCGCGACAAGCTCATAAAGTATGCGTCCGACGGGTATTTGCAGGCGGCGCACGACGTATTCGACGTCTCCACCGGCGCATACGACAAGTCGCTGCGCGACGCCGAGCCCATCGGGGACCTAGCCGGCTATCTGGCGCGCTACCCCGAGTTCACGGCCGGAAACGAATATCGGCCAGCCGTCGAGCTGACGCGCATCGGCGAATGTATGGGCGCCATACGCGAAATAAGCGAGTTGTGCGAGCGCCGCTCAATAGAGCTGACTGTGATAGTGCCGCCTATGCTCAACGCCGAGCTGAGCCGCTACGCCGAGCCGCAGGTCGCGGAATTCTTCTCGGAGCTGGCCGATATAACGGATTTCTGGGACTTCGCCGCCACGCCCGTCAGCGCTGACCCGCGCTACTTTTACGACGAGACGCATTTCCGCAACGCTGTCGGCGAGATGATGCTCGCGCGCGTATTCGGCGACACGTCCGTCTACGCGCCGCCCGGCTTCGGCGAACTCGTCACAACGGGCGGGGCGCCCAGCGCAGCCGCGCGCCTTGTCGCAGGGGGGAGCGCGGAACCGGCGGACTACACGCGCGAGCTCACGGTGTATCTGTACCACAATATCGTGGACACTGCGGGCGGCGAAGAGATGCCGCCCAACTCGACGCCCCTGTCCTCGTTCGAGGACGATATGCTCGCGCTGGCCGCCGACGGATATACGTCTGTTGGCATATCGGAGCTCACAGACTATGTGGAGCGCGGCACGGAGCTGCCGGAGAAGCCCGTGCTCGTCACGTTTGACGACGGGTACATGAGCAACTACGAGCTCGCGTTCCCCGTGCTAAAGCGCATGGATATCAAGGCTGTAATATTCGCGATCGGCGTCTCCGTCGGCCGCGACACGTACAAGGACACGGGCAAGCCGATGACCCCGCATTTCGGCGAAGCGGAGATACGCGAGATGACCGCCTCCGGTCTGGTTTCCGTTCAAAGCCACAGCTACGACATGCACCAAGCCGAGGGCTACGACTCCGCGCCCCGCCCCGGCGTCCTGCGGCTTGCGGGCGAGAGCGAGGACGGTTACATAGCGCTCCTCCGCGCCGACTTCACGCGCTCGCGCGCCGAACTGGAAGCGGCATCCGGCGGGAGCGTTGCCGCGTTCGCCTACCCGTACGGCTTCAGCGACAAGCTCAGCGAGGTGCTGCTTCGGCAGCTTGGCGTAAAGGCGACGTTTTCGATCGAGCCGGGCATAAACGTACTCGTCAAAGGCCTGCCGCAGAGCCTGTACAATTTGAAGCGTTTCGCGCGATGACGGGAACCGGTCAGCGGATGATCTAAAAACGCTATTATTAAAATCAGCCAAACTGTATCGGCGATTTTGGCTTTATATTGCGGATTCAACTCTTCCATCATCCGGCATCTTTCGTCTCAGCAACTCGCATTTATTTGCAATTTATATAAACCTTACTTCAAACGCTCTTTTCGACTCGCCGTCAAAACCAATCGACTCATAAAATTGATGCGCCTGTGTCCTTTCTTTCCCGCTTTGCAATATCACCTTATAGCAATTTTGCTCCCTCGCGTACGCCAGCGCCATTTCCACAATTCTTTTCCCGATACCTTTTCTCCTGTAGGCTTTATCTGTTATGACGTTTTCTATAAACCCTATCGACCTGCCCCCACGTGTCAAATTTGGAATAATACATATGTAACACGATGATACTATTCGCTCGTCGTTTTTGGCGGTAAAATACTTTATATTCCGGCTCGTGATCTTGTCCCAAATGTTCTTTACGGCGTTATCATCTGCCACAATTTCATCGCGGGAATTTAATTGTTTATATAATTCCAATAACGATGGAATTTCATCTTCCGCCAGGACGTTGTATTCTATCATATTTTCACCTCTCACGTCTCGGTTCCCGCCAGTTTATTCAAAACACTGCCCGACAGGCGATATGTCGTCCGGTCGCCCATTGCTGCCGCGCCGAGCGATTTGTAGAATTTGATGCTCGGTTCGTTCCAGTCGAGGCACTGCCATTCGAGCCGTCCGTATCCGCGCTTGACGGCGATCGCAGCGAGCTCGCGCAACATCGCCCTGCCTACGCCCAGTCCGCGGTAGTCCGGCAAAACGAATAGGTCCTCCAAGTACATTCCCGCTTTGCCGAGGAAGGT
>JAISBX010000120.1 GCA_031265965.1 Oscillospiraceae bacterium
GTCGCGTAATCGAAATCACCGCGCGTGCCCTCCCAGCCCTCCGGCAGATCGCCGCGCAGAGCCAGCACGTGGTCTACGCCCGCCGCGAGATAGTCGTCTATCTGCTTTTTGATGCCGTCGAATGTGTTGCCGACGCACGTGAAGTGCGTGACGGATACGGTGTCGTTGGGCGACGCCGCGATCGTCGAGACGACCTCTAGGTTGCGCCCGGCGTTGCTCCCGCCCGCTCCGTAGGTGCAGCTTATGAAGTCCGGCTTGAACGCGTAGAGCTCCTCCAAGACCCCATGCAGTTTTGAAACGCCCTCGTCTGTCTTTGGAGGGAAGACCTCAAAGCTGAACGACATGCGCTCCTTCATAATCTCTGTTACTCTCATGAATTAGTTTGCCCCTTTCAAAAATGGTCGCCGCGCCCGTGAAACGGCTGTATATGAATCTTATATTGTTCTTTTATCAAATGTCAAATGAAAATTAAGCATTCAATTGAATAGTTCCAAGATTTGATAGAATTATACAAAGAATTTGCGCATTTTTATGCCCCGCACCTGTTCGGACGTCACCTCACCTGACCGCTGCCGTAGACGACGAATTTCGTCGAGGTCAACTGCTCCACGCCCATCGGGCCGCGCGCGTGCAGCTTCTGGGTGGATATGCCGAGCTCCGCCCCGAGCCCGAACACGCCTCCGTCCGTGAACCGCGTGGACGCGTTTACGTACACCGCCGCGGCGTCCACCTCGTCGAGGAACCGCTGCGCGTACGTATAGTTATTCGTAACTATCGCCTCGGAGTGCATCGTGCCGTATTTGCCTATGTGCGCGATCGCCTCGTCTATGCCGGCGACGACCTTGACGGCCAGCACATAGTCGAGAAATTCGGTGTAATAGTCGTCGTCGTCCGCCGGCGACGCGGAGGGCAGTATGGCGCGTGTCTGCGGGCAGCCGCGCAGCTCCACGCTTTTCGCGTCCAGCAGCGCCTTCGCCTTCGGCAGGAACGCGCCCGCTATCTCCCTGTCCACGAGCAGCGTCTCGGCGGCGTTGCACACGGACGGGCGCGAGCATTTCGCGTTGAATATGATGTTCGCGGCCATGTCGAGATCCGCCGAGGCTTCCACGTACACGTGGCAATTGCCCACGCCCGTCTGTATCACGGGCACGCGCGAGTTTGACGTGACGTGGCCTATGAGCCCGGCGCCGCCGCGCGGTATGAGCAGGTCGATATATTCCGTCATGTCCATGAGCGCGTCCACGCTCGCGCGCGACGTGTCGCCGACGAGCGACACGCAGTCCGCCGGCAGTCCGGCTGACGCCGCCGCGCCGCGCATGAGCTCCGTCATCGCCAGATTTGTGCCGTACGCTTCTTTGCCGCCGCGCAGTATGACGGCGTTCCCCGATTTCAGGCACAGCGCCGCCGCGTCCGCCGTGACGTTCGGGCGCGACTCGTATATTATCGCCACGACGCCGAACGGTACGCTCCTGCGCTCTATTATCAGCCCGTCGGCGTTTTTCACTACCTTGTCCGACTTGCCGACGGGATCCGTGAGCGCCGCTATCTCGCGGACGGAGCCGGCTATGCCCGCTATCCGCCGCTCGTCGAGCGACAGTCTGTCGAGCATTACATCATTCATGCCGCCACGGCGCGCCATATCGACGTCGGCGCGGTTAGCCTCAATTATACGCTGCGCGCCGTCCGTCAGCGCGCGCGCTATCGCCTCCAGCGCGCCGTTTTTCACGCGCGCGCCGCTGGACGCGAGTACGCGGGACGCCGCCTTGGCAGCCGCGCCCTGTCTTTGTATATCCGTCATGCCGCAATTTCCCCCTGTCGTTTCCGTGCCGCTACCGCGCGGCGTCCGATAAAAAACGCGTGCCCATCGGTTCGCCGTGTACGGCGGCATACAGGTTTTGCGGGACTGAGCCGTTAGTTATGACGACCTCTATGCCCGCGTCGAGCGCTATCCGGGCGGCCGACACCTTAGTTGCCATGCCTCCCGTCCCCAGCCTGCTGCCGACGCCGCCCGCGAGCTCCACGACGCGCGCGTCAATCTCGCGCACCACGGGTATGAGGCGCGCGTCCGGGTCCTTGCGCGGGTCCCTGTCGTACAAGCCGTCGATGTCCGTCAGAATAACGAGCAAGTCGGCCTTGACGAGGGCCGCGACGACGGCGGAGAGCGTGTCGTTGTCCCCGAACACCTTTTGCTCGGATTCTATCTCCTCGATACCGACAGAGTCGTTTTCGTTGACCACGGGTATTGCCCCGAGCCCGAGCAACGCCTCGAACGTGCCGAGCAGGTTCTGCCGCACGGTCGGTCTGTCGACGTCCTCTTTTGTAAATAACACCTGCCCGACCGTAGTCCCGTACTCGCCGAACAGCTTGTCGTATATGTGCATGAGCTCGCATTGCCCGACGGCCGAGACGGCCTGCTTGAGGCGGAGCTCCGTCGGGCGCTCCGGCAAATTCAGCCTGCCCGTGCCGGCGCCTATCGCCCCTGACGACACCAAGATGACGTCGGCGCCCGAGTTTTTTATGTCCGTCAGCGCGCGCGCCATCCTGTCTATATTGCGTAGATCGAGCCCCGCGCCCGCGTGGCACAGCGTAGACGTGCCCACCTTGAATACGACGCGTTTTTTTTCTCCCACAGCCTCGTCCCCCATGTTCCGCGTTTACGAAATAAGCCGACCGCTTACCGCAATCGGCTTATCGTCAGTTTTTGGAGGCGACACCCAGATTTGAACTGGGGAATCAGGGTTTTGCAGACCCTTGCCTTACCACTTGGCTATGTCGCCATTAATCGGAGCAAACGAACCCAAAACGCAATCCAGCGCAGCGATTGCGTTTTGGAGAGGGCAAACGATGGAGCGGACGACGAGGCTCGAACTCGCTACCTCCACCTTGGCAAGGTGGCGCTCTACCAGATGAGCTACGTCCGCGTAAATGCCGGTAATTTCTAGGCGAGCTTTATGATAGCACACGTTTTCACTCTTGTCAACAGTGTTTTTTGAGTCGGGGGAAATTTCTGCCGAAATCCCTATGCTTTCAGCTGCCGCTCCCTTGTGGCGCGGCGAGAAAAGTAGGACGCAGGGCGTGGAGCAGACGCTGCGATACATGGACGTATACGGCGCGCGCGAGGGTTGGCTCGCTATCTTCAACCGCCGCGCGGGCGCCGGTTGGGACGAGAAAATTTTTATGGAGAAAGAGACTGTCGGCGATAAGACTGTCATGGTAGTCGGGCTGTGATATCTCACTCCACCGTTACGGACTTGGCGAGGTTGCGCGGCTTGTCGATGGGGCAGCCGCGCAGCAGGGCCACGTAGTAGGCGAACATCTGTAGCGGCAGGACGCCGAGGGAGGGGAGCAGCATGTCGTGCGTGTCGGGGACGGTCATCACGTTTTCGGACGCCCCGGCTACGCGCGCCGCGCCGCTTTGCGTCGTCACGGCGAGTATGCG
>JAISBX010000143.1 GCA_031265965.1 Oscillospiraceae bacterium
CCGGCGCCGTACAGCCCGGATATCTTCTTCGTCTCAAGCGTCGGGTACAGCTCCAGCGGATTTACGCAGTCGTACTCGATAGCATAGGCAAACCGCATTATCTCTGCGCGCTCCAGTCCGGCGACCGTGCGCAGCATGGCCGTCTGCACATCCTCCGGCATCGACGACGAGAAGCCCTGCACGTACAGCTCGCGCGTGCCGAGCCCCATGGGCTCTATAAATAGCTGATGCCGCTTTTTGTCCGCGAACCGCACCACCTTGTCCTCTATCGACGGACAGTAGCGCGGCCCCACGCCCTTGATGACTCCGGAAAAAAGCGGGCTGCGGTGCAGATTTTCGCGTATTATGCCGTGCGTCGCCTCGTTTGTGTACGTGAGATAGCACACGGCGCGATTTTGCGGCGGCGCGGCAGTCTCAAACGAGAAGGGCGCGGGCTCCGCGTCGCCGGGCTGCATCTCCATCCTTGTAAAATCGACGCCGCGAGCGTTCACGCGCGGCGGAGTGCCTGTCTTGAACCGGCGCAAGTCCAGACCCAGCTCGCGCAGGCGGGCGCCCAGCCGAGTCGCCGCGAACATACCGTCGGGGCCGCCCTCGCGAGTGACATCGCCCACTATAGTCCTGCCGGACAAATACGTACCCGTGCATACGACGACGGCACGCACGTAAAAAATCGTGCCTGTGTGAGTCTTGACAAACTCGACCGCGCCCTTCGAGACGCCTATATCGACGATCTCCGCCTGCCGCAGCGTCAGGTTTTCTTGATTTTCTAGCTCGCGCTTCATAATCTTCTGGTACTCGCGCCTGTCGGCCTGCGCCCGCGGCGAGTGTACCGCCGGACCCTTGCCCCTGTTTAGCATCCTGTACTGTATGCACGCCTCGTCGGCGGCGCGCGCCATCTGCCCCCCGAGCGCGTCTATCTCGCGCACGAGGTGCCCCTTGCCCGTACCGCCTATAGAGGGGTTGCACGGCATATTGCCGACAGAGTCCAGATTTATAGCGAAGCAGACCGTCCGAACGCCGAGCCGCGCGGCGGCAAGCGCGGCCTCAATACCAGCGTGCCCCGCGCCGATAACGGCGATATCAAACGTGTCCAATATGCTTTTCGATGAATGAGAATATCCGCTCGACGCCGTCCGGCTCCGCGTAGCGCGGGTCGGCGTGCAGAAACTCCTCGCTGACATCCAGCTCCGCGCTCCCCGCCCCCGCCGCCGCGACTATGCGCTCGTACAGCTCCACAGACTGCTGGTACGGTACTATGGGGTCGTGCCGTCCGTGTAGCAGCAGCACAGGCGGCACGCCGGGATGTACGTTGTCCACGGGGTTCATAAACCGCACAAGATTCGGCGCGTCGTCCTTGCGTATGCCGAACATCATGTCGGAGGCGTCGCCGCGCTCCGGTCTCGGGGGACGCGCGCGCGGATAATCGGATTCCTCGAATTGCCTGTCACTGCTAAAAAAATCAGTCGGGCCGAACTGGTCGATCACGGCGCGTATCGTGTACGGCGGCTTTGCGGACGTGCCCTCGAAGGCGGAGATCCCATACGTAAACGCGGCCATCAGCGCGAGGTGAGCGCCGGCGGACGCTCCGGCCAGCACAAACCTCCCGCGGTCTATCAGGTACGTCTCGGCGTTTTCGGAGACCCAGCGCAGCGCGTTCTTGACGTCATACAGATTGTCCGGGTACCGGACGGCGGGGGCGAGCCTGTATCCTACCGCTACGATGGCGTACCCGCGTTCCAGCCCGTGCATAAAGGGCGCGGCCTGCTTGTCCGAGCGGCTGCCCGACACCCAACCGCCGCCGTGCAGGAAAAACACGGCGGGAAACGGCCCGCTGCCCTCGTTCGGCAGATAGATGTCGAGCGTCTGTCTCTTGTCCTCACCGTACGGGCAGTTCAAGAACTTACGCCTGACGCCCGAAGTGTCCATCTCCGCCTCGCCGATACGCGCAAACATCTTATTGATCTCGCTGTCGGGAAATATGTTCATAAAAACCTCTGAATAAAATTAGTGTCTGCTTTAGTTGTCCACAAGCGCCGACAGTTTAGCCACGGTGTCCGCGATCGCTATGTGCTGGGGACAGTGCTCCTCGCAGACACGGCAGCCGATGCAGTCGGACGCTTTGCCGCCCCCACGGGTCATGAAGCCGTAACTGCGGCGTATCCCGTCCACCGTACTGTGTACGAGATAGTCGTTGTAAATGTTTATCATGCCCGGAATGGCGATCTTCTGCGGACAGTTGGGCGCGCAATAATTGCAGCCCGTGCACGGGACGCGCGGTATGCTGTTGAGCGCCGTCACCGCGTCCGCTATGATAGCTCTCTCGTCGTCCGCCAGCGGCTTGAAGGCCTTAAACGTGGCGACGTTGTCCGCCACCTGCTCAAACGCGCTCATACCTGACAGCACCGTCACGAGCCCCTCGAGGCTCGCGGCGTACCGCAGCGCCCACGACGCGACCGACGCGTTTGGATCGCGCTCGCGGAACCCCTTGACTATCACGGAGTCCTCGCTGCTCAGCAGACCGCCCTTGACGGGCTCCATGATAGTGACGGGGACGCCGTGCCGGCGCGCCGTCTCGTACACCTCTCGCGAGCGCACCTTCTCGCTGTCCCAGTCGAGGTAGTTAATCTGCAACTGCACGAACTCCGCCTCCGGGTGCTTGTCCAGCAGCGCGTCGAGCTCCTCCGGCGTGCCGTGGAACGACATCCCTATGTGACGCGCCTTCCCCTCGGCCTTCAGCCCCTTGATGTAGTCCCACGCCTTGAGCTCATCCGCTTTCTCGATCGACGGACCGCCCAGACCGTGCAGCAGATAGAAATCCACATAGTCCACTCCCAGACGCTTGCAAGATGTATTGAAGAAACCGGGAAGATCGTCCGCCGTCTTGGCGAACATGAGATTGAGCTTTGTCGCGATCTGGAAACGTTCGCGCGGATAGCGCGCCACAAGCGACTTGCCCAGCGCGTCCTCCGAGCCCTC
>JAISBX010000148.1 GCA_031265965.1 Oscillospiraceae bacterium
ATAGAGGTCACGGAGATAAACGCCGCCGATTACAACGCCGTCGTCGAGGCGATGCGCACGAAGAACGCCGACGTCGCCAACTATGGGCCCGTCTCATACGTGCAGGCGCACGAGCGCTCAAACGCCGAGGCGATGGTGCTCGCCGCGCCGGAGGGGGACAAGGCGCTCACGGGCTACACCTCGCTGATAATAGTGAAGCCGGATAGCCCCGTCAAATCGCTTGCCGACTTAGAGGGCAGATCCTTCGCGTATGTCGATCCCGCGTCCACCTCCGGGAACTATGTCCCGACGCTTGAGTTTATGAACGCCTTCTCGGGCAAAACGAACGAGGACTTCCACACAAACGGGTCGTTCTTCTCATCGGTAACGTTCTCAGGCAAGCACCAGAACAGCGTTATGGCCGTTGTCAACGGCGACGTAGACGCGGCGGCCGTGGCATCCGATGTACTCCGCGCCATGATACTCAGCGGCGAGGTCAGCGAGGACGAATATGTTGTGATCCACGAGTCGGCGAAAATACCGACGTCCCCGATAGCCATCCGCGCCGACCTCCCGCAGGACCTGAAGGACAAGGTCAAGGAATTCTATTTAGGCTATCAGGACGACGACTACTTCGCGTCCATCTACGGCCTCACTCCCGAGGACCACACGCGCTTCATCGAGGCCGACGACGCCGACTATGATTACGTCCGCGAACTCATGGAAAAGGTAATGCCGCCCCAGTAATTGGGCTCATTTGGAGGGTAATGCCTTGGAAATACTTAAAATAAGCGGGCTCACAAAGACGTATCGCGGGTCTGTTTCTCCCGCCGTGCGCGGCGTGGAGTTCGCGATGAGACCGGGCGAGATGGTGGGGATAATCGGCTCGTCCGGCGCCGGAAAATCGACGCTGATGCGCTGCATAAACCGCCTCGCGGAACCCGACGAGGGACAGGTGTTCATAGAGGGCCGGGAGATCACAGGCGTGGGGGCCGGGACGGTGCGCGAGCTGCGGCGGCGCGTGGGCATGGTGTTCCAGCACCATAACTTGGTGGTACGGCTTACAGTCCTGCAAAACGTCATGCACGGGCGGCTCGGCTATATGAGCACTGCGGCGGGCGCGCTCGGGCGCTACCGCGAGGAGGACAAACGCCGCGCCATAGAGCTGCTCGCCCAAACCGGGCTCGGCGAGTTCCTCTACCACCGCGCGGGCGAGCTCTCCGGCGGGCAGATGCAGCGCGTGGGAATAGTGCGCGCGATAATGCAGCAGCCGGCGCTGTTGCTGTGCGACGAGCCCATAGCGTCTCTCGACCCGGCGAGCGCGCAGGTGGTGATGGAGCTCATACGCGACATATGCAAGGAGCGCGGGATAGCGTGCCTCGTCAATCTGCATCAGGTGGACGCGGCGCTGAAATTCGCCGAGCGCATCGTGGGCATGAGGGACGGGGAGATAGTCTACGACGGCCCCGCCGCCGCGCTGTCCGGCGAGACGATAGCGCGGATATACGGCAAGCCGCTCGACCAGCTCATGATAGGGGGCGGCGTTGTTGCCTGAGACTTCAAAGAAAATAGCACTCGCCTCGCGCAACAGCCGCCGCGCGTCGTTGATATTCGCGGCCGTCCTCGCGGCGCTGTTCGCGGCTTCAACGTGGTTCACAAAATTCAACCCGTTGCAGGTGATCTCGGCGCAGGAGGAATTCTGGAGCTTTATACTCACGGATTTCGTCCCGCCGTATATGGGCAGGTGGCGCGCGCTGATCGACGCCGTATTGCAGACGCTGTATATGGCGCTCTCTTCCGCCGGCATATCGGCCGCGCTGTCGCTGATATTGGCGTTTCTCGGCACGCCCGGTGTCTGCCGGTTCCGCGCGGTCAACGCCGCCGTGCGCGGATTCGCGTCTATAATAAGGAACATACCGGCGATGGTCTGGGTGTTCATACTCGTGGGCGCATACGGCATAGGCACAGAGGTGGGCGTGCTCTCGCTCATAATAGGGACGACGGGCTACCTGACGCGCTCATATATCGAGACTCTCGACGAGGTCGCGGAGCGTAATTTAGAGCCGCTGAAGGCCGCCGGAGCCGGCATCCTGCCGACGATTTCTCAGGCGATACTCCCGGCGGCGGCGCCGGGCCTCATCGCGTGGTTCCTGTACTGCATAGAACTTAACATACGCGCGTCCGCCATAATCGGCATGGTCGGCGCGGGCGGGATCGGCCTTCTCATGATGGGCTACATCAAGCAATACAACTACGCCGCCGCGTCCACCGCGATACTCGCCGTGGCGGTTATAGTGATCGCCGTGAATCTTCTGACGGATTGGCTGCGAAAACTCATACTCCGGCGGCACGGGCTGCCGACGAAGATATTCTTAGCGGTCTCGGCGCTCGTCACGGTCGCGTCGCTCGCGCTGCTGCGTCTCGACTTTGCAAAAATAGCCGAGCGCACGCCGCGTCTGGGGCACGTCTTCGCCGAGATGGCGAAGCTCTCGACGGAAAAATTCTCGCTTACCGCCATAGCGATGGCGGAGACTGTGGCGGTTTCGATACTGTCGCTCATATACGGACTTATACTCGGGCTCATACTCGGCGCGCTGTCCGCGAGGAATATAACGCCG
>JAISBX010000082.1 GCA_031265965.1 Oscillospiraceae bacterium
CCGCCCCGCAGCAGCGCGTCGAACGCCTCGTCCCCCGTCCCCGCGAACACCTCCGCCTCCTCGACGTACTCGACGCTCCCGGGGAACACGCGATCGAGAATACCGTACGCGGCGGCGGCAAGCGCAGCGCATATGAGGAGATCCGAGAGCCGGAGTGTCGGCAGCAGCAAGCAGTACAGCGCCCACACGGCCGCCGCCCCGTAGATCGGGATCGCCGATTTCTTTTTGACTTCCCTGACAGTCACAACAGCCTACGCCTCCCCTCCGCGCCTTAGCTTCAATGCGCAATTATATTATAGTTGTTGTTGCGGGGGATGTCAAATAACCCACAGCAATACCCCGTTGACATCTGCGTTGACACGTCACGGCGGTGAATATATAATAGTCAAGACATCATCATATTGCAGGAGGGGCTTATTCATGGAGGTTTTTGACGCTATAAAAAATCGCAGATCCGTAAGGGCTTTTCTGCCCAGCCCAGTGGACAGGGACACGCTTGAGGCCGTGTTCGGGTCGGCGGCGCGGACATCGTCGTGGGCAAACACGCAGCCATGGGAGGTTTTCGCAGCCGTCGGCGACGTTCTGGAGCGCATCAGAGCGGGCTATAGAGAGAAATACGACGCAAGAAGCCCTTCGGCACCGGAGACGGAGCCGCCGCGCACGTGGTCGGAATCGTCAAGACTGCGCCAGCAACAACTCTACCCCGACATGATGCGCGCCTCCGGCATCACTGCCGACGAGTTTGGCGAGCTCAGCCAATCTATGTTCAACGCCCCTGTCGTCGCGTATATATGTATGGACAAAGCGCTTTCCGCGTGGTCGCTGTACGATATAGGCGCGTACTCTCAAAGCATCCTGCTCGCGGCTTATGACAGAGGGCTCGGCGGCATACAGGCCATCACTCTCACGCTGTTTCCCGACGTGATAAGACGCGAGCTCAGGATTCCGATGAATCTCAAAATCACGATAGGTATAGCCCTCGGATACCCCGATACTGGCAACCCAATCAATAGTTTTGTCAGTGCGCGCGCTTCGCTTGGCGATACAGTGCACATACTCGGATAGGTGACGGTATATTTCGATAATGCGGCGACGGCGCCGGTGCGGGACGAGGCGGCGCGCGTCTTCTTGCGCGTGACGCGCGAGGCGTACGGCAACCCGTCGTCGGCGCACGCCGAGGGGCGCCGGGCGTCAGACGAACTCGCGGCGACCCGCGCGGCGCTCGCCGGCGCCGTAGGCGCTAAGCCTTCGGAAATCTGTTTCACGTCCGGCGGCACGGAGTCGGATAACTTGGCGCTGTTCGGGGCGGCCCGCACGGCCCGTGGCGCCGGGACGGGGCGCCACATCATAATATCAGCAGTGGAGCACGACGCCGTGCGCGCGCCCGCGGAGCGGCTCGCGTCACAGGGGTGGGACGTCACCGCGCTGCGTCCGGACGCGGACGGGCGCATCCCCGTCGCGGAGCTCTCCTCCGCGCTGCGCGGGGACACCGCGATCGTGTCCGTTATGCTCGTTAACAACGAGACGGGCGCCGTAAACCCCGTGGCGGAGTACGCCGGCGAAATAAAGCGGCGCGGACTGTCCGCCGTGCTGCACACCGACGCAGTGCAGGCGCTGGGCAAGCTGCCGTTGTCGTTCAAATCTCTCGGCGCCGATTTGATGACAGTCACCGCGCACAAGATAGGCGCTCCCAGAGGAGTCGGCGCGCTCATCATCCGCGACGGTCTGAAGCTGCGCCCGACGATACTCGGCGGAGGGCAGGAGGGCGGGCGCCGCTCCGGTACGGAGCCTCTCGCGCTTATCGCCGCGTTCGCGGAGGCGGCGCGTCTGGGTGCGGCGGAGCTCGCGCAAAACGCCGAGAACGCGCGCGCGCTGCGTGAGCGCCTCGTGGCGGGTATAAAGTCGCGTCTGCCCGGAGCCGTGTTCATAGGCGCCGGCGACAGCCCGTATATACTCTGCGTATCCCTGCCCGGATACCGCGGCGAGGTGCTGCAGAGCGCACTGGACGCGGAGGGCATATGCGTGTCGCGCGGTTCCGCGTGCAAGCGCGGAGCGCGAAGCCATGTCCTCGAGGCGATGCGCCTGCCCGCCGCCGTCATAGACGGCGCGATACGCGTGAGCCTCGCTCCCGGCAGCACCGCGGAGCACGCGGAGCGTTTTATAGCAAAGCTGGCCGAAATAGCGGGCAGGCTGTTCACGCGCGGCGGCGGTCCTCCGCCAAATCCAACTCGAAAGGAACTATCATGATCCACACACTGCCGAATGAACTGCTGCTATTTTTGAGCGTTATCGTCGTCTTCTCCATGTCTCTCGTCTGGCTGAGGCTGTTTGGCGAAAAAGGCCTCTACTGCTGGACGGTCGTCGCGACGATACTCGCGAATATAGAGGTGTTGATACTTATACGCGCGTTTGGAATGGAACAGACGCTGGGCAACGTGCTGTTCGCGTCCACGTTTCTCACGACGGACATGCTCAGCGAGATATACGGCAAAAAGGCGGCCGGGCGCGCCGTGAATATCGGCATCGCCGCGTCCGTCACGTTCATAATAATATCCCAGTCGTGGCTGCTGTACACGCCCGGAGACGGCGACTGGGCGTTTGAAAGCATAAGCACGGTCTTCGCGAATACGCCGAGGCTTATATTCGTCAGCCTGATAGTATACGCCATATCCCAAAAGCTGGACGTCACGCTGTATCACGCGTGGTGGGAGTTTACGGAGCGCAAGTCCGGAGACAAAAACCGGTTCCTCTGGCTGCGAAACAACGTCTCGACGCTGATAAGCCAGCTTGTGAACGCGGTCCTGTTCAACTTCGGGGCGTTTTGGGGTATGTACGACTTCAAGACGCTCGTGTCAATAAGCGTCTCGACGTTCGTCATATACATATTCACAAGCCTGCTCGACACCCCGTTCGTCTATCTGGCGCGCGCCATGATGCGCCGTAAGCGGGACTCGGAATGACTACCGCTTGCCCCCGGGGCGGTAAATGAACAGCATGAGCAGCGCGAAGTATACGACGCACAGCCCGAGCGTCACAAACGTCATCACGTCGGTCTTGTACGCCATGCCTATGAGGATGAGCATAGGCGCCCCGAATATGATGGCAAACGCGGAGCCCGAGACCAGATTGCCCGCCGCAGGCGTCTTGAGCTCCGGGTCGATCTCGCGCAGCAGCAGGATACCGGAGCTTATGGTCCCGGTCATCATGCCATACATGGACAAAAGCCCCTCGTAGTAGTAATCCTTGTAGACCTTCCTGCTGACGGCGGCCAGAAAGACCCACGTCACGACGGCGCCCGCAATGGAGAACAGTACAAACGGGACCCACAGCCCGCCCAGCGCGCGCACGTCGATGGCGGCGATGCCCGCGACGACCATCAGATCGAAAAAGAGGCCCGACACGCGGTTTAACAGATAGTTGTTCTGGTATTGGCGCGTGATTATGCGCGCGCTCCGCAGCTTGGATAGTATGAGCTTCGCCAGCAGCCCGAGCACCGAGCCGATTATGAAGTTGAAGCCCCACAGCAGTGTGTTCACCGTATCCGCGCCGCCGCCCGCCAGCTTACTGATGAGCTTTGTGAGACCGAGCGTGGCGGCAAACGTCGCGAGATACACGATGAGCACGAGCGCGAACTGTATGGAAAACCTGTCGACCGACTCCGAGACGGGTATCTCGCCCTTGTCCTGAAACGTGTCCACGGCGAGCGATCCCAAGACCTCGTCGGCGCGCACGCGCTTGATCTTGCCGCGCGCGGTGAGCACATTGAGCATGATGACGCCCACGACGCACGCGCAGATGAAGCCCGAAGCGGCGATCGACAGCGCGAAGCTGTGCCCCCCGACGAAGCCGGCCGCCTCATACGTCGCGCCGACGTTGTTCGCCTGTCCCGGCCCCTGCCCAAAGCCCATAGGGAGCAATATACCGGCCGCCTTGAACATATCCGGCATGAACGTATAGGCGAGCCCTATGGATATGACGAGCCCGAATATCGCCTGAATGAGGTACGAGCCCACGATAATAGCTCCGGACTTGGCGCCCGCGCCGCGCCCGTCCGCGCCCCCGAGCGCCTCGCTCCTCAGCGACATTGCGATAAACCCGAGCGCTATACCGTGGTACACCAGCATCTCCATAAATTCAACGTCGATCTCCAGCAGCCCGAACGACCGCAATATGAGCAGAATAAAGCCGCCTATGACCGCCGTGGGCATAAGGCTGTCGCGCATAAACCGCACCCTTCTGCGCAGCAGATTCGACAGCAAAATGACGATCGCGACGATCCCGAGTTGTATTATGACATTCCAAAGCGACATATTGGCGCCAGAATAGTCCATAACCGCACCGCTCCCCTTCTCGAATTATTCTCCCGCGTCTCCGCGCCGTATGGAGTCAATATCCAGACCGAAACGCTGTGCCAGCAGCTTCGCGAATTCAGCGTCGCCGCTCACTGGGGTCTCAGTCACTCGGCCATTCGCTACTGTTTTGAAGCTGTTGTCCGTCAGCGTTACGCGCCCCGAGCGCGTGGGCATTGTGACAAATTTCATCATGCGGAAAAACGAAGCCGGATGCGTCGACGTGTAGTGGTTCGACAGCTCGTAATCGTCCGGCAGGCACTCGTCGAGTGTGAACGCGTACATCGGCTCGAAGCCGCCGCCCGCGCCGCACTCCAATATGTATCCGAAACGCGGATCCTCTCTGAAACGGTATGTATTCGTAAATTGCGTCACCTCGGCGTCGATAACGAGCGGGAGCGGCGCAGCGATGCCGTCTGCGCCGTAGCCGACGTCGCACAGATACGCCCGCCCCTCGATTTCAACGGCCATGACCTCGTGCGTTTTCGCGGTGTACGCGCCGTTGAACGTACACCGCGCAAGCAGACGCGTCACGCTAAAGCCGAGCTCCGCCAAAACGCGCGAGAACAGGCCGTTCATCTCGAAGCAGTAGCCACCGCGCCGCCGCGTTACGAGCTTGCCGTACAGCGCGTCCGGCTCAAGCGAGATCGCGCGGCCATAGAAAACGTCGAGGTTTTCAAACGGTATGTTGAATGTGTGCCCGGTGTGAAGCGCGTCGAGCGTTTCGAGCGTCGCGCCCGCCGCGCCGCTATATCCGACCCGCGCGAAGTAACCGTCCAATTCAAATCGTGTCACAGCTTTATCTCCCTGTTTATATTCCATCCGTCCGCAACGTCTCTGCCACCGGATTTATTGTAGCTCAAAAGCGCGCCGATTTCAACAGTTTACTGATAATTTACTTGACAGAATCCCCGCGATGACGCATACTGCGTTATATAGTGTGGGACATGGCAGTATACTTGTACCATAGGCACTGATGAAAGGAATGATTTTATTTATGAAAAAATCGCTTGGGGCGCGGGAATTGGCTTTTCCGGCGCCGGCATTCGTCATAGGGACGTATGACGACAAGGGCGCGCCGAACGGCGTCACGCTCGCGTGGTCGGGCATAGTCAGCTCCGGGCCCGCGTCGATCGGCATATCCGTCAGGCCGGGCAGGTACAGCTATAAGAACTTGATGGAGCGGCGCGCGTTTACCGTCAACTTCGCGCCGGAGCGGTATCTCGCGGAGATGGACTACTTCGGGCTGGTGTCCGGGCGGGACGTGGACAAATTTGAGATGACCGGGCTGACCGCCGTGCGCGGCGACGCGGTGGACGCGCCGTATATAAAGGAGTTCCCCGTCAACGTGGAGTGCGAAGTGACACATACGCTCGAGCTGGGCGCGCACACGCTGTTCATCGGGGAGATACGCGGCGTGAAGGC
>JAISBX010000108.1 GCA_031265965.1 Oscillospiraceae bacterium
CGCGCGGCGTCTGTGCCGCCGACGAGCGCGTCCGCGACGTCGCACAGCCCGTCGAGGTGTATGCCGCCCGTCACGGCTATAGGTATGACGGTGAGCCCGGCGGCGCGCAGGAACACGCCGAAGCCAAAGGATACGCACAGCGCGCCAAAGCCCCACACGAGCAGCCCGATAACGGCGCCGACGAGCGGGAACGCGCACATCATATATCTCATGTTCCCGCCGTCCCAGTCCACGGTCGGCATTGGTATCCGCGAAAACATGGAAAACGCTATAATTATGGGCTTGATGAATTTCATGTCCTTGCCCCGTATGCCCTACAGCTTCTCATAGGCTTCCATCCCTATGTCGGAGAACGACGACGAGCCGCGGTACACGCACAGCGCCATGTCGAGAAGCGGGATGGCGGCTACCGCGCCCGTACCCTCGCCGAGCCTCATTCCCGCGTCGATGAGCGGCTTTAGGCCGAGCGCGTCCAGAACCGCGCCGCACGCCCTCTCGCCGGACTTGTGGCTCGGGAGCATGGCGCAAACGGCGCCGGGGCATATGCGTGCCGCGGTGAGCGCGCTCACAGAGCTGATGAAGCCGTCTATGAGCACCGGGACCCTGTAGCGCGCCCCGCCGAGGAAGATGCCAGCCATGCCGGCGATATCGAATCCGCCGAGCTTGCACAGCACGTCCAGCGCGTCGTCCGCGCGGGGCTTGTTGACGGCTATGGCGCGTTTGACGACTTCGATCTTGCGCTCCAGCGCGCCGTCCGACAGGCCGGCGCCGCGCCCGGTCACGCTCTCGGGCGGTACTCCGAGCAGCACGGACGCCATGGCGCTCGACGTGGTGGTGTTGCCTATGCCCATCTCGCCTGTAGCTATCAGCTTGTAACCGCGCTGAGCGCAAAGGCGCGCGAGCTCCGCGCCGTGCAGTATGGCCGCCTCGGCCTGCGCGCGCGTCATGGCGGGGCCGGCGGCTATGTTGCGCGTGCCGTCCGCGACATGGCAGTCTATGAGACCGTCGAACTCGGGCCGCTCCGCCATGCCCATATCGACAGGTATGACGTCCACACCGGCCGCCGCCGCCATGCGGCACACCGACGTCATGCCGCGCGTCAGATTGCCGGCGACTATCATAGTCACTTCGCTGCCGGATTGCGATATGCCCTCGCAGACGACTCCGTTGTCCGCGCATAGCACGGCGACGGCGCGTTTGTCTATACTAACATTCGCGTCGCCCGTCAGCCCCGCGATCTTTATCACGAATTCCTCCAGAAGCCCGAGGCTCCCGAGAGGCTTTGCGATATTGTCCCACCGCCGCGCCGCCGCGCGCGCCGCCCCGGCGTCCGGCGGGCGGATGCCGGCTATCAGCTCATGCAGCTTTGTTTGCGTCATAGCGTCCATTTCCATTTTACGCCGTGAGGCGTGTCCTCAAGGGCGACTCCCATCGCTTTGAGTTCGTCCCTTATCCTGTCGGCTTCCGCCCAGTCCTTCGATGCCCGAGCTTCCTGTCTGGCGGCGATGAGCGACTCTATTTTGAGGTCGCCGTCGGATTTCTTGCGGCGCACCACGCCGAAAACGCCTTCAAGCTCGTCGAACAGGCTCAAAAGCGCCGCCGCGAACTCTTTCGACACATTGGCCGCAGAGACAGTCGCGGTGTTCCCCTCGCGCACGAGCTCGAACAGAACGGCCATCGCGTCCGCCGTGTTGAAGTCGTCGTCAAGCGCCTCGATAAATCTGCCGCGGTATGTTTCCAGCGCGCCGGTAAGCTCACGTTCGGCTTCGTTCATATCTCCGATGATACCGTTTTTCGCGATAAACTCGTAGTTTTCGCGCGCGGTCTCCAGCCGCTCAAGCGCGCTGCGCGCCTGAAGTAGAATATCGGCCGAGTAGTTTAGCGGGCTGCGGTAATGGCTCATGAGCATGAACATACGTATGCACTCATATCCGTATTCGCCGGCCGCCTCGCGCACGGTGAAGAAGTTGCCCAGCGACTTTGACATCTTCCGGTCGTCTAGGTTTATGTAGCCGTTGTGGAGCCAGTAGCGGGCGAACGGCCGCCCGCTCGCGCCCTCAGACTGCGCTATCTCGTTTTCGTGGTGCGGGAATATGAGGTCCTGTCCGCCGCAGTGTATGTCGAACGTCTGCCCTAAGTATTTGCCCGACATCGCCGAGCACTCGATGTGCCACCCCGGTCTGCCGGCGCCCCACGGCGACTCCCAGAATGGCTCGCCCGGTTTTGCCGCCTTCCAGAGTGCGAAGTCCGCGGCGCTCTCCTTTGCCTCTGACGCGTCCACCCGCGCGCCGGCGAGCAGCGCGTCGCGCGGCTGGTGCGACAGCTTGCCGTACCCCTCGAAGCTGTCCGCCCGGAAGTACACGTCGCCCCCGCTCACGTACGCATGCCCTTTCTCAATGAGCGTGGAGATCAGCGCGATTATCTCCGCGATGTTCTCCGTCGCCCTCGGGTGCACCGTGGCGTCGCGGACGCCCAGCCCGCGCGCGTCGGTGAAATATTCCTCGATGAACCTCTCCGCGTGCTCCCCGCAGGACACCCCATCGCTGTTAGCGGCCGCTATTATCTTGTCGTCAATATCCGTAAAATTCTGCACAAAGGTGACGTCATAGCCCCTGTACTCAAAGTAGCGCCGCAGCGCGTCGAACATTATCATAGGGCGCGCGTTGCCGATATGTACATAGTTGTACACCGTAGGGCCGCAGGAATACATCCCCACTTTCCCCGGCACAAGAGGGACGAACTCCTCCTTTTGCATTGTCAGCGTATTAAAAAGCTTCATGCGGGCCTTACCTCCGAATTCCATGCATTTTCACTAGACAATATTAGCATGGTATGGCGGGGGTGTCAACAATTCCTGAATTTACATGTAATAATTCAATTGGCTCGGCGGCAGAATAAATTCAATTTCTATGATTTGCGCCGCCATCAGTGGCAGAATGGAGTTTGCCGTGAAAGCCAGAAAAAGACTCGCGATGGCGCTCGCCGTACTGTTTGCCGTCAATATCATGATCATTGTGCTGGCGCAGAGCGTACAGCGCGCCGGAGCGGCCACATATAAGCGCGGTTCCGCCGGAGATACCGTGACGCAGATCCAGCGCAAGCTCTCGGATTGGGGATACTACGCGGGGCCCATAGATGGGGTATACGGTACAGGAACAGAAAGCGCTGTGAAATATTTCCAGACCCGGAACGGCCTACGCGCCGACGGCATATCCGGACAGTCGACGCTGAACGCTTTGGGCATATCCTCCTCCTCCACGCCGACCGCGCAGTCGAACGAGCTCGCGCTGCTTGCGCGGCTCATATCTGCGGAGGCCCGCGGCGAGCCGTATCGCGGGCAAGTGGCTGTCGGCGCCGTGGTGCTCAACAGAACCGAGCACCCGTCGTTCCCGAACACAATGTCTGGCGTTATATATCAGGCCGGCGCGTTCAGCTGCATCGACGACGGGCAATTCGACGAACCCGTGGCCCAAAGCGCCTATAACGCCGCACGCGATGCGCTCAACGGCACGGATCCAACGGGCGGCGCAATATACTATTTCAACCCCGCGACGGCGACAAACAAGTGGATATGGTCACGTCCGCTTATCCTGGTGATAGGCAGCCACAGATTTTGCGCTTAACGGGAGCTATTAAGCGCAAAATGAAGACCATCAGCGGCAAGATACAGCGGCAACTGCTGTGACCGGGACGGCTCAGGTCTGCGCCAAGCTCGTGGTTTTGAAGCGTTTCGGCGAGAGTCCGGTGACCTTCTTGAATACCTTTGTGAAATAGCTCTGATCCTTGAACCCGCACTGCACCGCTATGAGCGCCAGACTTTGCTTGTTTTCCAGAAGCATCCGCTTGCTCTTTTCGATGCGCACGTTCGTGATGTACTCCGTCACGCTCATGCCGAGCTCGTGCTTGAAGATGCTGCTCAGGTACGACTTGCTCAGGAACACCTCCCTCGCCAGCATTTCCAGAGGCAGCCTTTCCGCGCAATTGCGCTTGATGTAGTTTGTGACCTTGAATACGACGTCCGAGTGCTTCGCGCGCGCCAGATCGAACGCCTGCGTCATGAATTGGCGTATCATGTCCGATATCCGCAGCGCGAGCTTGTCGGCGTCGTGATACCGTTCGATCATGTGTATAAACTCCTCGGACATACGGAACGTCTCGCCGGGATCCGCGCCCGCCTCGATAGTCGAGCGGGAGAGTATGACAAGAAACTCCAGCAGGCGCGCGCGGATCGCGCCTATATCGTAATTGCTGTACACGTATATGTGCGCCAGCACGTCGTTTATCATCTCCATAGCGGCGGATTTGTCGCCGCGCAGCACGGTGTAGTGCATATCCTTTTCAAACTGGAGCAGAATATCCGCGCTCCGCGCGTCCAGCTCGGCGCCGAGGTCGCGGATGTCGTAGATATCCTTGAACACGCGGTCCTTGTCGAACGGCAGGCCAACGTCCGACTGCGTGATCGCGATCCACGAGGCCGCGGCATACAGTATCTCCGAGATGTGACGCACCTTGTTCGTGGAAAACACGCTCAGCTTCGACACTGCCCACGCCATCTCCGGCGCCGGCAGGTCGTACAGCACGTCCTGCATATCGCCCATGACGAGCGGCCCTAGTATGAGCCCGCCGGACAGCATACCCGTTACGGACGGCAGGGACGCCGCGACGAACGTGAGACCGAGCGGACAGTAGTATATATACAGCCCGTTCCATCTGTGCGCCTCGTGGCAGCCGTACAGGTGCGTCGTCAACTCATCGTGCCGCGCGTACGTGCAGTGCGCGCAGAAATTTTGCAGCTCGTTCTGGGGCCGCAGGCAGGGCGGGCCGTAGTCGGGAATATCCACGATCTTGCATCCGACGTCCAAAAGTGACGAGAAATGCTCCTGATATTTTTCGCAAGCCTCCAAAAATTCCGGAATCATCTGATCTGACCGCCTTTACGTCAAAAAATCCTTCAGCTTTTTACTGCGGCTCGGGTGGCGCAGCTTTCGCAGGGCCTTGGCCTCGATCTGGCGTATGCGCTCGCGCGTGACCTTGAACTCGCGCCCCACCTCCTCGAGCGTGCGCGAACGCCCGTCCTCGATGCCGAACCGCATCCTGAGGACCTTTTCCTCGCGCGGCGTCAGAGTCTTGAGCACCTCGGAGAGCTGCTCGCGCAGCAGCGTGAACGACGCGGCCTCCGCGGGCTCCGAAGCGTCCTCGTCGGGTATGAAGTCGCCCAGATGGCTGTCCTCCTCCTCGCCGATGGGCGTCTCGAGCGAGACGGGTTCCTGCGCAATCTTCAATATCTCGCGCACCTTATCGACGGGCATCCCCATCTCCTCGGATATCTCCTCCGGAGTCGGGTCGTGCCCCAGCTCCTGAAGCAGTTGGCGGGATACGCGCATGACCTTGTTTATCGTCTCGACCATGTGTACGGGTATGCGTATCGTTCGCGCCTGATCCGCGATGGCTCGCGTTATTGCCTGACGTATCCACCATGTTGCGTACGTCGAGAACTTATAGCCCTTTGTGTAGTCGAACTTCTCGACGGCCTTTATGAGACCGAGGTTGCCCTCTTGGATGAGATCCAGAAACTGCATCCCGCGCCCCACGTACCGCTTCGCGATACTGACGACGAGCCGCAGATTGGCCTCCGCCATGCGGCGCCTCGCGTCGTCGTCGCCGGTCGCCATGAGCGCCGCCAGCTCGACCTCCTCCTCCGCGGTGAGCAGACTGACCTTGCCTATCTCCTTGAGGTACATGCGCACGGGGTCGTCCACGCTCAGCGTCTCGGCCAGAACGTCGGGCTCTATGAGGTCGTCGCCCGGTACGGCGCCACCCGCGTGGAGCTCCTCGACCTCGGCCGGGGAGTCCTCCGACGGCGCCAATTCCATGTCGTCCGAATCCAGCGTGTCTATATTCAGGTTTTCCAGAATATCGTAAAATCTGTCCACCTGCTCCTGTTCGAGATTCATGTCCTCGAGTACGTCGAGCAGCTCCTTTCCGCTCAGGCTGCCGCGCCTCTTGCCCTCCTCGACCAGCGCGCGCAGCCGCTCGTCGTTGCACGGGTCATCCAGCTTTTCGGTGTCGTCGTCGTTTTCTATGAGCTCCGCGTCTTTAGAGTAATCCATACTTATCCTCCCAACCCTTTCGTTTCTCTGTACTTCCTGTAGACCTCCGCAATATCCGTACCGGTTTTCAGTCTCTCTGTGCGGATTTTTTTTATGTAGTCCCGCATCGCCCTGTGCCCGTCGGGTATTGATTCCGGTTTTTGCAGTATTTCCGATATGAGCCCCGCTTCCTCCGGCGTCAGCAGCGGCAGCAAGGACGACGGGGTTATATCCGAGCCGGATTCGCTTCTCGCCTTTATTATACCATATGTCTTTGCCAGAAACGGCGACGAGAATTCGCTCTCTCCGAAGCCGTCCCCGAGCGCGTCCTTTATGAGCGTCGGGTCCAGCAGCAGGCATCGCAGTACGCCCTCCTCCGCGACGGCGGAGTACTCGTTGTCGTACCGCAGCGAGCGGGCCGCCGGCTGCGCCGCTTTGGCGGGCTGCTGCTCCTCGCGCGTCTGCTTTTGTTTTCGGCGGCGCGCGTTGCGCCTGACGAGGCTGGCGATCTCGCTTTCTACGGCGGTGGCCGACACGCCCGTCTCCTCGGACAACCGCGCGGCGTAGACCTCGCGCTCGGGCCGGCTGTTTATGTCCGCGATGAGCCTCGTGGCCTCCGCGAGATACCCGAGGCGCCCGTCGTCTGTCTTCAGATCAAATCGGCTCTTGATCCCCTCCAGTCTGTATACAACGTGGTTTTCGCTGCGCTCGATGAGCAGCCGGAAAGCGTCGGCTCCGAATTTGTTTATGTATTCGTCCGGATCCTTCGCGTTGGGTATGCGCAGCAGCCGCACGCCCATGCCCGTCTTTTCCGTCAGCCCTATCGCGCGCGCCGCCGCCTGATTGCCCGCCCCGTCGGAGTCGAACGCTATTACGAGCTTGTCGGAGTACCGCGCCATCAGCCGCACCTGCGCGTCCGTGAGCGCCGTACCGAGGGACGCCACCGCGCAGTCGAAGCCGGCTTGATGCAGCGCTATTACATCTATATTCCCCTCGGCGAGTATAAGCATACCGGCCTTTGATTTTTTCGCGATATTCAGCGCGAAAAGATTGCGGCTTTTGCTGAATACCGGGGTGTCCGGCGAGTTGAGGTACTTTGGCGTGCCGTCGCCCAGCAGCCTGCCGGAGAAGCCTATGACGCTGCCGCTCACGTCGATAACGGGGAATACGAGTCTGTTTCTGAACGTATCGTAATATCCGCCCGTCTTCTGTCCAAGCTTGATAAGTCCCGCGTCCGACATCTCCTTCTCGGTGTAGCCGAGGGCGGACATCGCGTCCTTAAGCGTGTGCCATCTGTTTGGCGCGGCGCCCAGCCCGAAGCGCGTCACCATTTTTTTCGATATGCGGCGCTTGTTTATATACCGGATCGCTTCCTGCCCGTCGGGCTCGGCGAGCATACCGTGATAGAAGCGCGCGGCTTCCTTGTTCAGTTCCAGCAGGCGGCGCCTGTCCGTGCGCGCCGCGGTGTCCCCGTCGGCCTCGGGCACCGTGAGCCCCGCGCGTCTCGCGAGCAGCTCGACGGCTTCGGGAAACGGGAGGTTTTCGTGCTCCATTACAAACGTGATTGCCCCTCCGCCCTTGCCGCAGCCGAAGCAGTAGTATACCTGCTTGTCTATGCTCACGGAAAACGAAGGCGTCTTTTCGGTGTGAAACGGGCACAGCCCCAACATGTTTCCGCCGCGCTGCGTCAGCTTCACGTATCCGCCCACCAGCTCCACCAAATCTGTTTTTCGAATGAGCTCGTCCAAAAAGCGCTCTGGAATTGCCATACGGTATCCTCTCCCGGCGCCTATCGCGGCTGCCACGACTCCGGAATGAACAGTTGCGAGTATCGGTAGACCGCAAACTTATCCGTCATCCCTGATATATAGTCGCACGCCGCCCGGCGCGGCGAGTCCGTCTGTGCTATCGCCCCGTATTCGTCCGGCAGCTCGCCGGGGTGCAACGCGTAGTGGCGAAACAGCGCGTCGAGTATCCCGAACACCTTGCTCTCCTCGCCCTTTGCCCGCGGGTCAGTGTATACGCGCCTGAACATGAACTCGCGGAAGCTGTTGAACGCGAAGCTGATCTGCGGGCTCATGGCGATATCGCCGCACTTGGCGCTCTCCTCTATTATGTCTTTTATTACGGTATCTATGCGTTTGCTGTAGGTATCGCCCAGCGCGCACGTGATCTCCTCCGGTATGTCGGACTCCGAGAGTATCTCGGCGCGTATGGCGTCATCGGTGTCGTGGTTCACGTACGCGACCCTGTCGGCGAGCCGTACCGCGCGCCCCTCCGGCGTCGAGGGCTGAGCGCCGCCGGTGTGGCGGACTATCCCGTCGCGCGTCTCGGCGGTCAGGTTGAGCCCGCGCCCGTCCTTCTCTATGACGTCCGTGACGCGCAGGCTCTGCTCGTTGTGCCGGAACCCTCCGTCAGGCCCCATTATGACGTCGAGCGCCCGCTCGCCCGCGTGTCCGAACGGGGTGTGCCCGAGATCGTGCCCGAGCGCTATGGCCTCCGCCAGATCCTCGTTGAACCCCAGCGCGCGCGTTATCGCCCGCGCTATGCGTGAGACCTCGAGGGTGTGCGTGAGCCGCGTGCGGTAGTGGTCCCCCTCCGGCTGCAAAAAAACCTGCGTCTTGTGCATGAGCCGCCGGAACGCCTTGCTATGTATGATCCTGTCCGTATCGCGCTGGAAGCACGTGCGCACGTCGCACTCCGGCTCCGGCCGCGCCCTGCCCAGCGACCGCTCCGCCGCCGTCGCGCCCGGAGCTAAAATCGCCCTTTCCGCCATCTCCCTGCGCTCCCTGATCACAGACATCACGCACCGCCTTATGTTGTTATGTTGTTCTGAACCGCAGCGGCTTGGGGCGCATTTTTATGCCTGAAACGATCCCCATTGCCGCGAAGGCGGTGATTATCGAGGAACCGCCGGAGCTGAAAAACGGAAGCGTGAGCCCTATGACGGGCGCGAGCCCCAGGCACATGCCAATATTTTCCAATGTATGGAAAACCAGCATTGCGGTCAGCCCGGCGCACACGAGCAGCCCGAGCGTGTTGTTCGATCTTATGCCGACGTATATGCACCTTACGATTATGGCGGTCAACAGCAGGATTATGAGAAAGCACCCGACGAAGCCCAGCTCCTCACCGGCGGCGGAAAAAATGAAATCGGTCTGCTGGTGCGGTATCGTGCCCGACTGCGTCAGCGGGCCGTTGTGCAGCCCCTTGCCGGTGAACCCGCCGGAGGCTATCGCCAGCTTGCTCTGGCTCGGCTGCCATGTGATGCCCCGTCCAGTGGGGTCGATGCTCGGGTCGAACGGCGCCTTTATGCGGTCGCGCTGCCTGTCAGTGAGCAGCTCGCTCCATATAAACGGCCCTGCGGCGGCGAGCGCCGCGGCGCCCAGCAGGAACCAGCGCAGCTTTATCCCTCCGAGGAACATTACGGCCAGCAGTATGAATACGTACACGAGCGCGGAGCCGAGGTCGCCGGACGACACGAGGATCAGCCCGAACAGCAGCGCGAACACCGCGACGATCTGCAGCACGGACAGCGGAGAGTTCAGCGTCCGCCTCGATTTGAACTCGGTTATCATGTGCGCCGTGACGATGGAGAACGGTATTTTCACTATCTCGGCCGGCTGCACGCCGATCCCGCCGAACCTCAGCCACGCCTTGTTGCCCGTGTCGCCCGCCTCGCCCCATATGAACAGCGTACAGATCAGCGCCGCGCTCAGTATGACGAGCAGCTTGGACTTGTCCGCGATTATGTCAATGTCGATCAGGGACAGGAGCACGTAAATCACTACGCCCATGACGAGCGACATGATCTGAACCGTGATTATACGTCTGTCCGCCCCGCCGCCCACGCTCGATATAAGCACTATCCCGTACACCGTGCTTATAACGCACAATGCCAGAAGGAACATATCCGACTCACGTATATAGCGGTATACCGTCTCAAAGAATTTTCTCACACTTCGCCCCCCCGCGGCCCGCGCACCGGATAAGCTCTCGCGCGTATACGTAATTATACAGCGCCGCAAGCGCTTTTGCAA
>JAISBX010000092.1 GCA_031265965.1 Oscillospiraceae bacterium
GGAGCGGCTGTTCGAGGCCGACACCGTCATAGTGGCGGCCGGTATGCGCGCGCGCGGCGGCGCCGTCGCAGCGCTGCGCCGGATCGTGCCGGACACGTCCGTTATCGGCGACTGCCACGTTGTAAAAAACATCCGTGAGGCCGTATTTCGCGGCTACCACGCCGCGCTGGATCTGTAATCCGCTTGAAAGGGCTCCGCGCCGATTTTACGCTTCCGCAGCGGAGCTCTCGTTTTCCAGCACTCTTTTCGCGAATTCGGCGGCTGCGGCAATATCCCCGTCGTTTGGCCTGCCTTTTTTGAACAGGAGATATTTTCCGGGGCACGCGTAGCTCTCGCCGGCCATCTTTATTCCGCGCGGCGCGACGAGCCGGCTTATGAGCGGTGCGGGCGATTTCCCGCCCATCGACGTGCCGAACGCCACCACCTTCTTCACCCTCGCCGGCCCTATGTCCTCAAAAAACGACGACACCTCATACGGCAGCTTACCCGCGTGAATAGGCGTGCCTATGAACAGCAGATCCACGCCGCTCACGGGATACGACATGGTCTCCGCCGTCACTCCCAGCGCCCGCGCTACGGCGTCGGCGACCTTCTTCGTATTTCCCGTGCCCGAAAAATAACGCACCGCTACGTTCATCTCAGTCTGTGACCCCCCACTTATTCCAATAGTACGACGGCCGACGCGGCTATCCCGAGCCCCTCGCCGGTAAACCCGAGCCCCTCCTCGGTCGTCGCCTTTACATTCACGCGATCCGTCCGCGTATCCAGCGCTTCCGCCACGCGTTCGCGCATGGCCGCTATGTACGGCGCCAGCCGCGGCCGCTGCAGAACGATCGTGACGTCCGCGTTCCCGAGCGTGTAGCCCAAGCCCGCCGCCATGCCCCACACCGCCCGCAGCAATTCCATACTGTCGGCGCCCCTCCACCTCTCGTCGGTATCGGGAAAATGCGCGCCTATATCCCCCAGAGCCGCCGCGCCCAGAATGGCGTCCGCCAGCGCGTGCGCGGGCACGTCCGCGTCGGAGTGTCCGTCAGGCCCGGCGTCCGCCGGGACGCGCACCCCGCACAGTATACAGTCGCGCCCCGCTTTGAGGCGGTGTACGTCGTAGCCGTAGCCTATCCTCACCGCGCGCCTCCGTGCGTCACGCCGGCTGACGCCATCGCCTCCGCGATCGCGGCGTCCTCCGGCGTTGTTATCTTAATATTACATCTGTCTCCGCACACTATATGTATAGGAAACCCCATCGCCTCCACCGCCATACAGTCGTCCGTAACGGGCAGCGACTTCTTCAGCGCGTCCGTAAGCGCCGCCTTGATTATGCCCGACTCGAATACCTGCGGCGTCTGCATCTCGTACATGCCCTCCCGCTCGACGGTACACTTTATTATTCCGCCCTCCACCTTCTTGACCGTGGACACAACGGGTATCGCCGGCGCCGCCGCGCCGTATTCTCCGGCGGCCGTTATCGACCGCTCTATCAGCTCCGCCGATACAAAAGGACGCGCGCCGTCGTGTATGGCTATCAGCCTTGAGCTCCTTGAAGCCGCGAACACTCCGTTGTACACCGAACGCAGCCGCGTATCGCCGCCCTCGACGAGCTTGACGCTCTTGCCCCGCGCGTATTCGCCGCAGAGCTCCGCCGCCCGTTCGAGCGAATCGCGTCTCACCGCCACTATAAGCTCGTCTATCCGCCCGCACCCGGCAAACGCCGACACCGCGCGCGCCAGCACGGGCACGCCTCCGATTTCGAGGAACAGCTTATCCGATCTGTCCATCCGTCCGGACGAGCCGCCCGCCGCTATGACCGCGGAGCACCGCGCGCGCCGTAAAAATGACATCATCGGTTCATCTCAAGCCTCCCCGCTCAAGCCATTGCGGCGCTTATACGGGTATCTACCTCCTCGTAGCTCGTCTGCTGTGACAGCACTATCTCGGATATGAATATCTGCTTTGCGGATACTAGCATCTTTCGGTCCCCTGTTGACAGGCCCCGCTCCATGTCGCGCCGCATCAGGCTCTTGACTACCCTCGCCACCTCCAGCAAATCGCCGCTTTTCAGCCGTTCCATGTTCTCCCGGTAACGTCTGCTCCAATTGGTAGTCACCTCAATGTCGATGCCCGGCAGCGCGTTCATTATCGATTCCGCCTCGTCGCTTCCGACTATGGGGCGCACGCCGATAAGCTCGCACGTTTCTATCGGTATCATCACCACGATGCCACCCGCGGGTATCCTCAGTACATAGTACTGTCTCACATTGCCGCTTATCTCGCGGCTCTCGATGCTGTCGATGACGCCCGCCCCGTGCAGCGGGTGGGCTATCATGTCCCCGATGTTGAACATCCTAAGTCTCCTCTGCGGCGTCACCGCCGCTGTCAGCGTCGCCGCCGTCGTCGTCCGGCAGCTCCGGCGGGGCGCTCGTATCGTATACGATGACCGGCGCGCCGTCGTCCTCTACGCCGTCCTCTTCTTCCTCGTCCGGTGACTCCCGCGGCTCGAGAAGCGCGCGGATACTCAGCGATATCCGCTTCCTCTCCTCGTCGATCCCCATTATCCTCACATCCACGACCTGTCCTACCGACAGCGCGCGCGACGGTATTTCCACTCTGTAGTCGGCTATTTGCGACACGTGTATAAGCCCGTCCACATCCGGCATTACCTCGGCAAACGCGCCGAACTCCATGATCCGCACGACCTTCACGCTGATCTCGTCGCCGACGGAGAATTTCGCCATGAACTGCGTCCACGGGTCGTCCTCTTCGCGCTTATAACGCAGAGATATTTTCTTGTTCTCTCTATCGACGGACAGCACGGTGACCTCAATCTCGTCGCCCACCGACAGCACTTCCTCCGGCTTTTTGATCCGCTTCCAGCTGATTTCAGAGATGTGGAGCAGCCCGTCGATGCCTCCGATATCCACGAATGCGCCGAACGTCGTCATAGAGCGGACTCTGCCGGTGTATTTCTTGCCCGGCTCGATCTCCTCCCACATCTCCGCCGCGCGCTCCTTCCTCTCCGCGCGCTCCGCCGAGCGGATCGAGCCGACGATGCGCCGCCTCTGCTTGTCGGATTCCGTGATAATTAGGCGCACCTTGCTGTGTACGAGCGTGGAAAGCGGCGTCTCTCTCGGCACCCCCGTCTGCGACGCCGGCACAAACACGCGCACGCCCTTGACCATCACTACCACTCCGCCCGTGTTGTCCTCGACCACGTTGCCCTCGACTATGGTCTTGTCCACGCGCGCCGCCTCGATGGTCTCCATATTCTTTATCGCATTCAGGCGCTTCTTTGAGAGCATTACGGTGCCCTCGACGTCGTTGACGCGCACCACAAACGCCTCGATCTCGTCGCCTATCTTTACGGCTTCCTCCTCGTCCCCGTCGTCTCCCTGTTGCCCGGACAGCTCGGAGATAGGGATATATCCCGACTGCTTTATGCCGAGATCGACTGTCACCTCCGTAGGCGTGATCGCCGCCACGGTCCCCGTGACGCGCTCGCCCGTATGTAATGTCTTTATAGACTTTACAAGCATTTCCTCGTACGCTTCGTCGGACGTCACGTCGGCGTCGGCGTCGGGCGTTTCCTCCTGTGCCTCCGGCACGGGTTCGGGCGCGTCCGGCACCGTCTCCGGCGCAGTCTCGATCTCCGGCTCAACCTCCGTCACCTCGGTGATTCCGTCCAACCTCAAGTCCTCGCTCATCTTTTGAATGACCTCCTTAATATTACACGCGGGAGTGGACGCTCCGGCAGTGATCCCAACGATTCCGTATCCGGCAAGCTCTGTCACGTCCAGCTCTGCGGCAGTCTCGATAAAAACGGTGCGCTCACAGCCCGCGGCGCATATATCCGCAAGTCTGCGGCTGTTCGCGCTGTCTCTCCCCCCGATCACGATCATGGCGTCCGTTTTTTCCGCCAGCTCGGAGGTCTCACGCTGCCGCTCACATGTATCGACACATATTGTATCAAAAATTCTATGATTTGTACACTGTTTTTTTAATATACGGTCGCACAGATAAAAAACCTCCCGAGTCACCGTCGTCTGAAACACCACGGATATCGCCGCGCTCCCGCTTTCGGGCGTACTCGCGAGCCACTCGCGCAGCTCGTCCGGAGACTGCAATACCACGTGGCGCCCGCACCAGCCCGCGATCGCCTCGACCTCCGGGTGCCGCCGCTGGCCGATTATTACAAGCATTCGCCCGGCGTCCGACTCGTCCCTGACTATCCCGTGTATGCGCGCCACTCTGGGGCATGTGGCGTCTATTATCTCCGCCCCCCGCCCGCGCAGCCGCTCATGCTCGTCTCTGCCCACTCCGTGCGAGCGGATTATAACGGGCGCTCCGGGCGGGACCTCGCTCACGCCTTCCGCCACCCTCACACCGAGCGACTCCAACCGCTCAATGACCGCCCTGTTGTGGATGACGGGTCCCAGCATCACGGCCCCCGGGCGCTCCAAAGCCGCCCGCTCGCATATTTCCACGGCACGCTTGACCCCACCGCAAAATCCTGCGCGCGCCGCGACTATGACTCTCAAGCCCGCCCCCCTCGATCGGCGCCGGACAGCGCGTTTATCTTATCCATAAGCCCTGCCGCCAGACGCCCGTAGTCGTCCGACCGCAGCCGCTTGCCGCCCTCGCCCCCGTCCGCCGCGTACGGCTCGCCGATCACGAGCCTTATTCTGCCGAATATCGGTTTTTTGCGCGGTATATACATCGGTAAGACAGGCGCCCCGGCGCGTACGGCGAGCCAGACCGCGCCGTTTCTCGCGTCCGACGATTCTCCGTCAGACACGCGGTGCCCCTCCGGAAATATCGCGACCTTCGCCCCGCTTTTGAGATACCCCAGCGACAAGCGTATCGCGGCGGTGTCGCTCACGCTCCTGTCCACCGGTATCATCTCCATTTTCCGCACGAACCAGGACAGCAGGGGTATTTTCAACAGCTCTTTTTTCCCCATAATGTGCGCCTTGTCGTCCTTGCCCAGCGCCAGCTCAAGAAAAACCGAGTCCAGCCAGTCGGAGTGATTCGTACACACCACAGCCGCGCCGGACGGAATATTCTCGCGCCCTATGAACTCAAGCCTGAAGAACAGCCCGAACAGGAACGCGGCGAGCGCGTAAGCGCGCCGGTAAAAGCGCTTGGCCGCCGTCACAGTCCGAACCTCTCGCTTATAATAGAGCACAGCAGCTCGAAGCTCTCGCGCAGCCCTATATCCGCCGTATCCACAACAACGGCGTCGTCCGCGGCCCTCAGCGGCGCGGCGGCGCGCGTGCTGTCGTTTTTATCCCTGCAATTGAGGTCTCTCAGCACATCCTCAAACGTCGTATCTATCGACTTGTCCGTGAGCTCTCTGAATCTGCGTCCCGCGCGTATCTTCGGGGGCGCCGTAAGAAAAATTTTGAGCCCGGCGTCGGGCATCACCACGGTCCCTATGTCCCGCCCGTCCATTATGACGTCGTACTTCCTGGCCATCTCCTTTTGCATATCGAGGAGAAACGCGCGCACGCCGGGTATCGCGGAGGCGTCGGACGCGCGCGTTGATACCTCCGGCAGACGTATCTCGTCCGTCACGTCGGCGCCGTTGACAAACATGCGCTGCACCCCCTCGCCGTCGTATCTCATCTCGATATTCAGCTCCGGAAGCATAGACACAACGCCCGCTCCGTCCCTCGCGTCCACGCCGCGTCTGAGCGTGGACAATCCGACGCACCTGTACAGCGCGCCTGTATCCACGTATATCAGTCCGAAGCGTTTCGCCGTCATGCGCGCGAGCGTGCTCTTGCCCGCGCCCGACGGTCCGTCAATAGCCACACTTTTCTCTTCCATGTCTCAATCTCAACTATCAATTATCGGGCAGTACGTACCGTCCCGCGGCATATGCCGTAGACCACGCTATTTGCAGATTGAACCCGCCTGTGTACGCGTCGGCGTCTATTATCTCGCCCGCAAAATACAGCCCGCGCACCAGCTTCGACTGCATCGTCTTGGGGTCGAGTTCCGGAAGGCTCACGCCTCCCGACGTGACGACAGCCTCGTCTATCGGCCGCGTACCCGCTATATCGAACGTGAACTCCTTTAACAGCCCCCGCAGCGCCGCGCGCTGTTCCCGCGTCACCGAATGCG
This sequence comes from Oscillospiraceae bacterium, assembly GCA_031265965.1. Next base: position 6,121 of record JAISBX010000092.1, read on the forward strand.
CCTTTGTGTCCGGCGGTATGCCCGTCAGCCTCACCAGCACGGGCGCCAGCTTGCCCGGCACAAGTCTGTTCACTACGTTTGAAAACGCGCTGTTGGAATATTTTGTAAAATCCCGCACGATACGCGCGTCGAGCGTCCTGACGTCGAGCGCGGACTTCATGTCCACTACGGCCCTGTAGCCCCCTCCGCTGAAATCGCGCATGTGCGCGCTGGCCGAGAGCGCGAGCGGCCCGGATATTCCGAAGTGCGTGAACAGCAGCTCGCCGAAATCCTCAAACACGGGCTTCCCGTCCGGCTTGTCCGCGACGTAAATTTGCAGCCGCACGTTTCGCAGCGTCAGGCCCTGCATTTCGGCGCACACTCCGCTGTCCGCTACGAGCGGAACGAGCGACGGCTTCGGCGGCGTTACCGTGTGCCCCAGCCGCTCCGCCATTGCGTACCCGTCGCCGGTCGAGCCTGTGCGCGGATACGAAGCGCCTCCCGTGCACAGTATCACCGCGCGGCAGCGCACCCGCCAGTCTCCGGTGCCTACCGCCGCGACCTCTCCGCCGGCTTCCTCGATCTCCGTCACGCGGCAACGTTTTAGTTCCACGCCCCGGTCGCGCGCGTACCGCCAAAGCGCGTCCGCGACGTCCCCCGCCTTATCGGACTCGGGAAACACCCTGCCGCCGCGCTCCGTCTTGAGCGGCACGCCGATAGACTCAAACAGCTCCATAACGCTCTTTGGCGTCATACCGTTCAGCGCGCTCTGCAAAAACCGCGCCCCCGTGGGAATATTTTCCAAAGCCTCGTCCACGCGGCAATTGTTTGTAAGGTTGCATCTTCCCTTTCCGGTCATACGCAGCTTCACACCGACGCGTCTGTTGCGTTCGCAGATAAGGACGCTCAATCCCCTCGACGCCGCCGTCGCCGACGCAAGCAGCCCCGCAGCCCCCGCGCCGACCACAATCACATCATACATAGCGTGACTATTATATCATACCATGTCAATAGCCGCAGTGACCGACTTTCTACACACCGTCCGTTACCAGCGTCTTCACAAAGGCCGAGATACTCGCTATCGACTGTAAATCGGAGGGGATCACAAGCTTTGTCGCCTTGCCGTCCGCTACCTTCGCAAGCGTCTCGTAGCTTTTCAGAAGCATTGCCTTGTCGGACGGGTTAGCGTCGTTTATCTTCATAAGACCGACGGCGACGGCCGTCTGTACGCGCTCTATGGCCTCGGCCTCGCCCTCCGCCTCGCGGACCTTGACCTCTTTTTCGGCCTCGGCCGCGAGAATTTTTGACTGTTTATCGGCCTCGGCGGCGAGTATGACGGACTCCTTTTGGCCCTCGGCTACGAGGATCGCG
>JAISBX010000168.1 GCA_031265965.1 Oscillospiraceae bacterium
CGCGTAGAAACGGACGATCCCGGATTTCATATACGCCGTATACTCGAGGAGAACCGCACGCCGCGCATAGCGGGTATGCCGCCGTTCACCGGAGGGCTCGTCGGGTATTTTTCATACGATTACGTTTTCTACGGTGAGCCTTCACTGCGCCGGGCCATAGGTCATACCGAGGACGAAGAAAATTTCAGAGACGTCGATCTGATGCTGTTTGACAAGGTGATAGCATACGACCATCTCGAGCACAATATCCGGATCATCGTGAACATAAAAACGGATTTCCTTGAGGAAAACTATCACCGCGCGGTATCGGATCTGAAGCATATCGCGTGGCTGCTCGAATACGGCGAGCCGTGTGATATGGCTCCGCTTGAATTGAAATCGACTATGCGGACGCTTTACGATGAGGAGCGTTATTGCGCCATGGTTGAGCGCGCGCGGGAATACATCAGGGAAGGAGATATCTTTCAGGTGGTTCTTTCCAACAGGCTTGACGCGGACGCGGACGGCAGTCTGTTTGACGCGTACCGTATGCTGCGCCGCGTCAATCCGTCGCCGTATATGTTCTATTTTTGCAGCGACGATCTGGAGATTGCCGGGGCGTCGCCCGAGACGCTCGTGAAGGTGAACGATGGTGAAGCGTTCACCTTTCCGCTCGCGGGCACGAGACCGCGCGGCGCCTCGCCCGATGAGGACGCGAAATTGGAACGTGAACTCCTCGCCGACGCCAAGGAACTTGCCGAACACAATATGCTCGTCGATCTTGGCCGCAACGACCTCGGCAAGATCAGCGAATTCGGATCCGTGACCACAGGTAAGTACATGGAGGTCGAGCGCTACTCTCACGTCATGCACATAGGCTCGACGGTGCGCGGCAAGCTGCGCGCGGACCGCTCCGCAACAGACGCCGTGGACGCGGTGCTTCCGGCGGGGACGCTGTCGGGCGCGCCTAAAATACGCGCCTGCGAGATCATCGCCGAACTCGAGACGAGTCGGCGCGGCGTCTACGGCGGAGCGATCGGTTACCTCGGATTCTCCGGCGACATGGATACGTGTATCGCGATTCGGATTGCATACAAAAAGAACGGGCGGGTGTTCGTCCGCGCGGGCGCGGGCATAGTGGCCGACAGCGTACCCGCCGTCGAGTACAGAGAGTGCCGCAGCAAGGCGGCCGCGGTCGTAAGCGCCCTCTACATGGCGACCGAGGAAGCGGCGTTCATGTATCGCGGCGGAGGTTGAGTTTCTCTTGATATGTTTTATGTAAAATCCACGGCGGGGCGTTTTTGCGATGAAATTTGCGCGAGTGAAGGGTAAGAGTTTTTGAGACAGGCGTCCGGCGTTCGGCAGTAAAAGCGAGGTAACAATGATATTACTTATAGACAACTACGACAGCTTTTCATACAACCTGTTCCAGATGGTCGGCGCGATAGATCCGAATGTCCTCGTCGTCCGCAACGATGAGTTAGGCGTCGAAGAGATACGCGCGATGGCGCCGTCGCATATCATACTGTCGCCCGGTCCGGGCAGGCCCGCGAACTCCGGAGTGTGCGAGGAGGTAATCGCCGCGCTCGGCGGCGGGATTCCAACAATCGGCATATGTCTCGGGCATCAGGCGATTTGTGAAGCGTACGGTACGGAAATTTCATATGCCAAGGAACTCATGCACGGCAAAGCGTCGATGATCTCACTCGATACGTCCTGCCCGATATTTGCGGGTTTGCCGGAACGAGTGAGGGGCGCGCGCTACCATTCACTCGCGGTTCCGGAAGAAACTATTCCGGGTTGCTTGCGCGTGACGGCGAGATCGGAGGACGGTGAAGTCATGGCGGTCGCCCATCGGAGTTTTCCGGTATACGGCTTGCAGTTTCATCCGGAGTCCATACTGACGCCCGAGGGCGGCGCCATAGTGGAGAACTTTATAAGGGAAAGAAGGAGAATCATATGATCGTTGAGGCGATACAAAAAGCCGCCGCTAAGGAAAATCTCGGCTACGACGCGAGCAGACGCGTAATGGACGAGATCATGAGCGGCAAGGCCACGGACATTCAGATGGCGGCCTATCTCACGGCAATGTCCGTCAAGGGCGAAACCATAGACGAGATCATCGGATCGGCGGCGGGGATGCGCGAACACTGCGTAAGGCTACTGCACGATATGGACGTCCTCGAAATAGTAGGGACCGGCGGCGACGGTTCGGACTCGTTCAATATCTCAACCACGTCCGCGATGGTCGTATCCGCGGCCGGCATATCCGTCGCCAAGCACGGCAACCGCGCGGCGACAAGCAGATCCGGCGCGGCGGACGTTCTGGAAGCGCTCGGCGCGGATATTTCCGTAACGCCCGAGCGCTCGCTCAAGATGCTGAAGGAGATTGGCCTGTGCTTCCTGTACGCGCAGAATTATCATATCGCGATGAAGTATGTCGCTCCCGTGCGCAGAGAACTCGGTATCAGGACGATATTCAACATACTCGGCCCACTCGTCAACCCGGCCGGAGCGAAGCGTGAATTGCTCGGTGTATACGAGGAATCCCTCGTGGAACCTATGGCAAAAGTTCTCGTCGGGCTCGGCGTGACGAACGCTTACGTCGTATTCGGGAGGGACGGACTTGACGAAATATCCGTGTCGGCGCCCACATCCGTGTGCGAGGTGCGCGACGGGTTCATCCGTTCCTTCGTCGTTTCGCCGGAGGACTTCGGGATGCCGTTCAGCGACAAACGTGAACTGACGGGAGGGACGCCGGATGAGAACGCCGCCATCACGCGAGACGTCCTTTCGGGAGCGAAGAGCGCGCGACGCAACGCCGTACTCCTTAATTCTGCGGCCGCCATCCACATCGGCAAGCCGGAGATATCTATAGAAGACGGAGTTGAGATTGCGGCGGAGATCATCGACAGCGGCAAAGCCCTCGCCGTACTCGAACGCTTCGTGGAGATGTCAAATGCTTAGGGACGCGAGACCCAATGGCGGCGTCGCGCTTCGATATGGCGGAACTATACTGGACGAGATAGCGTCGTATACGCGGGAGCGTGTCGCCGCAGAGAAAGCCGCCGCGCGCGAGCTTCTTCCGCCGGGCGCGGTATGCGCCGCGCGTGGGTTTCCGTTCGAGCGCGCCTTGTCGTCCGAAGGACTGTCGTTCATATGCGAGGTGAAAAAAGCGTCTCCGTCCAAAGGCGTGATAGCGGAGAATTTTCCGTACGAAGAGATAGCGAAATCGTATGAAACGGCGGGCGCGTCCGCCATATCCGTACTGACGGAACCGCGATGGTTTCTCGGAAGCGCGGAACATCTGCGCATCGTGGCCGGCGCCGTGGATATTCCCGTGCTGCGCAAGGATTTTGTCGTGGATGAATATCAGATACGCGAGGCCGCGTCGCTCGGCGCGGCGGCGATACTGTTGATCGTTGCGATACTGAACGATTCGGAGTTGTCGGATTTTCTTGGACTTGCGGATGTGCTGGGGTTGTCGGCGTTGGTCGAGGCGCATGACGAGTGTGAAACGGATCGCGCTCTCAAAGCGGGCGCGCGTATTATCGGCGTCAACAACCGTGATCTCCGCACTTTCAATGTCGATCCCGCGAACAGTCTGCGATTGCGGGCGCGTGTACCCGAGGGCGTCCTTTTCGTGGCTGAGAGCGGAGTCGCCGGGCCTGATGACATACGGGCGCTCGTTCCCGCCTGCCCGGACGCGGTTCTCGTCGGAGAAGCTATGATGCGAGCGGAGGACAAAGCCGCGTTTCTCAAAGCGCTGAAAGGGGCGTCACGTGAAAATAACGAATAGCGGCGCGTTTACGCGACTTACGCCGGACAACTGCTCGCCGAGTTATAATTCGCCTGACCGCCGTCCTCCGGATTGCGGCGCGTCGGACTGTAATCCGCCCGATTGTAGCACGCCGGTTTGTCGCAGGCCGAGGATAAAGATCTGCGGGCTGACTAGGACGGAAGACATAGACGCTGTCAACGAGTCCCACCCCGATTTCGCAGGGTTCGTATTCGCGCCGCGCAGCCGTAGGTATATTACGCGTGAATGGGCGTCCGTTCTCCGGGCGCGATTGAATGGCTGCATTGGCGTCGTCGGCGTGTTTTACGACGCGGGACTGGATGAGATCGCGGATCTTGTGAAGGACGGAATAATAGACATGGTGCAGTTGCACGGAAACGAGGACGCGGCATATGTGAAAAGCCTACGCGAGTTGTTATCGGGAACAGCGTGCGCGCCGATCATCAAAGCGGTTTCAGCGGATTTTTTACATTCTCATATCCCGTCCGGAGGCTGTTGCTCGCACGATTGCATCCCGTCCGGAGGCTTCGGCGGGCCCGATTATTTTCTGATCGACAACGGCGGAGGCGGTACAGGAAGGGCGTTCGATTGGGGCATTTTACACGGCCTGCACAGAGACGACAAACTATATCTTGACTTGGGATGCGCGCCGTTCTTTCTCGCCGGCGGGATAGACGAGGACAATATCGCGGAGGCGCTGGCGGTGGCGCCGTACGCCGTCGATGTGAGCAGCGGCGCGGAAACGAACGGTGTCAAGGACGCG
>JAISBX010000004.1 GCA_031265965.1 Oscillospiraceae bacterium
CGTTGGATTCACGGTCTCCACGGGCGCCAGTATTGCCACTTTTGGCTCCGGTATGCCGAGCTTGTGCGCGAGCGAAACGGCGCTGCGGACTATTTGGAATTTCGCCTCGTAGTCCGGCGCCACGTTTATCACGCAGTCCGTGACTATACCGAGCTTGTGGGAGCGCGTGTCCTCGTACACCGTGGCTTGGCTGAGCAGCGCCTTCTTGCCCAGCAGCCCCAGTTCCTTGTTGAGCAGCGCCCTGAGATAGACCGACGTGTGCAAAATGCCCTTTACGGGCATGTCCGCGCTCCCTTCGGCGACGAGTTTTGCAGCCAGCGCGGCGGCTTTCGCCTCGTCGTCCTCGTCGATTATCTCCCAGTCGCCCGGTTTTTCGCCGAGGCCCGTGAGTATCTGCGAGATTTTATCGCCCTCGCCGATGAGGACAAAATCCATTACGCCGAGCCTGCGCGCGTCGACGGCGCTCGCCAGCACGTCCCCGTCGTGCGCCGCCGCGATGGCGCCCTTTTTCTTTATCCCCGCCGCCCGGACATGCTCCAAGATATCCGCGAATGAATTAAACAAATGATATGCCCCCCTTATTTCATTTCTTGCAATAAAGACGTATCCCGGAGGACGGAGAGGGCGCCCAGAGCTAGGGAACCCATCTCGTTTTCTCCGGGATACGCCTTGATCTTTGCGATGAACGAGAGCCTGTCGGAGATATATTGCACAATGTCCTCACCGTACGCCATGCCTCCTGTGACGAGTATGGCATCTACGTCGCCGCTAAGTACGGCGGCCAGCGCGCCGGCCTCCTTGCACGTCTGGTACAGCATGCCCTCGAGATACAGCGCGGCGTCCGGGTTGGTCTTTGCCATCTCCTTTACGGTGAGCACGTCGCTCTCGCCCAAGTATGCAACGAGGCCTCCCTTGCCGTTTATCATCTCGGAGACCTCTTTTTTTGTGTATTCGCCCGAGAAGCACACGTCTATTACGGACTGCGCCACGAGGCCGCCCGATCTGTTCGTCGAGTACGGGCCCTCACCCTCGATGCCGTTGTTCCCGTCCACCATGGCGCCCTTTTTGTGGGCCGCGAGCGTTATGCCGCCGCCCATGTGGATGGTTATGAGGTTGAGCTCCTCATACTTGGCGCCCGTCTCGCGCGCGTATCTGCGCGCCGTGGCCTTGTGGCTCAGGGCGTGGAAGCGCGTCTGCCTCGGGAACAGGGGATGCCCCGTCAGCTTCGCCACGGGCGCGAATTCGTCCGTACACGGCGTATCGACGACCAAGGGGACGGCTTTCAAGCCTGTACACATATCAAACGCGACGCCGGGCCCGACGTCCGCCGCGTGCCGCCCGTAAGCGCCGCTGGCGATCTGATCGAGCATCATGGCGTTTATGCGGAACGCCCCGCTGCGCAGCGGCGCGGTGTGCCCGCCCCTGCTCACTATGGCGTCCATGTCCTCCGGCATTACGCCGTGCCCGCGCATATACGCCTCGACGACCGATCGCCTGTAGTCCTTCTGCTCCATTACGTCGCCGTACTGCTCCGTCTCGCTGAGCGGGTGCGTGATGTTCTCCTTGAACACGCACGCCTCGTCCTCATAGTACGCCACCTTTGTGGACGACGACCCGATGTTGATGACAAACACCTTATACAATACACACATTCTCCTTACACGATTATACGAATAAAGCCGAGCGGTATTCTATCACACGGCCGGAGAAAAATCAAATTGCTTGCAAGAGGCGCGCGAACGCATTATAATATCGGTTGAAATGACAGGCGCACATCGCAATAATACGGGTTAGGGGGCTTTTTCAATGGGCAAGTGGACAGGGAAAACGGCTTTTATTACAGGAGGCGCGAGCGGGCTGGGGCTGTCTATAGCAAAACAGGCCGCGCGCGAGGGGATGAACGTCGTCCTCGCCGATTTGCGGCAGGAGGCGCTCGACGAGGCGCTTTTGTGGTTTGAGGGCAACGGTTCGGGTGCGCTGGGGATCAAATTGAGCGTGACAGACCGCGCGGCTTTTGAGGCGGCGGCGCGGGAGGCGGAGAAAAAATTCGGCAATATACATCTGCTGTGCAACAACGCGGGGATCGGCTGTGCGCACGGCCCGCTCTGGGAGATGTCGTATGATGACACGGATTTGGCGATAGATATAAATCTTACAGGCGTGCTCAACGGCATACGCGCCATAGTGCCGCATATGCTGGAGCACGGCGAGGGAGGGCATATAGTCAACACGTCGTCGAAAAACGGGCTGCTGCCGCCGCCGTCGCTCGGGCTGTACAACATGACAAAAGGCGCCGTCGTCTCGCTCACGGAGACGCTTGCGGGCGAGCTGCCGGACGGATACGGCGCCAGCGTGTTCTGCCCAGGCCCCTTTAGGACAAATCTCGGCAAGACGTCGTTTGCGGTGCCTGCGCTCTTGAGAGGCGAGGAACCCGGGGCGCCGCCACCGCCCCCCCCGCCGCCGCCCGATGGCGCGGACATCGATTTTGAGGCCGTGCGCCGCAGCGAGCTCTCGGCGGACGAGGCCGGCAAGCTCGTGTTCCGAGGGGTGAACAGGGGAGACCTGTACATCATAACGCACCCCGAATTCTACGAGGGCGTCAAGGCGCGTTGCGAGGCGATGCTGCGGGCATTCCCAAAGACGCAGCCGAATGAGGCGTTCAAACAGGCGTTCTCGTTTATAGTGTACAACCCCGTGTTCGCAAAGCAGCGGGAATACGCATAATATTGAATAAAAGGATACTCATGGCGACCATGGGCCTTGACATCGGAGGGGCGGAGACGCACATTGTGGAGCTCGCGCTCGAACTGCGCAGGCGCGGATGGGAGGTCGCCGTGGCGTCAAACGGCGGGGCATATGCCGGACGGCTGGAGGAAGCGGGCGCACGGCATTACAGCGTGCCTATGAACAGGCGCGGGCTGTGGCCGGTTGTAAAATCCATATTTCTCATGTGGCGCGCCGTGAGGCGCTTCAAGCCCGGCATTGTCCACGCGCACGCGCGCATCCCAGCGTTCATATGCGGGCTGCTGCGCCGTGTCCGGCGTTTTGCCTTTGTGACTACTGCGCATTACACGTTCGACACGGATGGCAGCCTGCGTTTCCTCTCGAACTGGGGCGACAAGACCATAGCGGTATCCGACGATATACGCGAGTACCTGATGCGCGAGTACGCCGTCGCGGAGCGCGACATTTTTATGACTATCAACGGCATAGATACCGCGAAATTCTCCCCGGGCGCCGTCGCGGACGGTATTCGGGAAGAGCTGGGGATAGGCGCTGCAGAGCGCGTCGTATGCCATATCAGCCGGCTCGACGGCGAGCGCGCCGGAGACCCGGCGGTTATAGCGCGCCAACTCATTGAGGCGGCCGGCAGCATAGCGCGCGAGGCGCCGGACGTGCGAGTGCTCATAGTAGGCGGGGGCGATATGTATGGCGAACTCTTGGTGCGCGCGCGGGAGGCGAACGGCAGCGTAGGCCGCGACGCGGTCATCATGACGGGCCCGCGCACAGACGTGGAGCGCATATTGGCGGCATCCGACGTGTTTGTGGGCGTTTCGCGCGCGGCTCTGGAGGCGCTCTCGACCGGGTTGCCCGTGATATTGGCGGGGCCGCAGGGATATATGGGGGCGCTGACGGAGGAGAACTACGCGGCTGCGGCGCTGACGAACTTCTGCTGCCGCGGCTGCGGCGCCTCGGAGACGGGAACCCTGCGCGGCGAGATAACGAAAACGCTGGGGGCGCTGCGCGGCGGCGCGCACGCGGGCGCCGCCGGGCGAGAGCTGGTAGAGCGCGATTATTCGCTGGGGCGCATGGCGGACGACTGTGTGCGCGCGTATGAGGCCGCGCTGCGCCGCCCCCGCCGCGTCGTCATGAGCGGCTACTACGGTTTTGGCAACGCCGGCGACGAGGCCATCCTGCATGCCGTGCGCGCCGGTATAACGGGAGCGCACGACGATATATCGATCACAGTTTTGTCGAAAGACCCCGCGCAGACCCGAACCCGCCACAATTGCGGCGCCGTGCGCAGATTTGGCGTTTTTGGGGTCTTGCGAGCGCTCTCGCGCTGCGACGCGCTCGTCTCCGGCGGCGGCAGCCTCTTGCAGGACCAGACTTCCACGCGCTCGCTGCTCTATTATCTGTGGATAATCGCATTGGCGCGCAAACTTGGGAAAAAGGTCATGATATACGCAAACGGCATAGGCCCTGTGACGCGGGAGTCAAACAGGCGCAGGGTAAAGAAAGTCGTCATGGGCGCGGATGTAGTAACGCTGCGGGATTCCGGCTCAAAAGACGAATTGCTCGCAATGGGCGTCATCCGGGGCGATATCCGCGTCACGGCCGATCCCGTATTCACAATAGGCGCGGCGCCGCGCGAGCGGTCAAAAGAAATCCTCGGCGCGCGCGGCATTCCGGCGGACCGCCCGTTTGCGGTCGTCTGCGTCAGGCGGTGGACAAACGGCGGCGGGCTGTACGGCGAACTCGCAAAGATGTGCGACGGCATATATGACCGCTACGCGATGGGCGTGGTCTTTGTCGCTATGCAAACTCCGGGGGACGTGGGCATCAGCCTTGAGATCAGCCGCATGATGAAATGCCCCTCATACGTTCTGGACGGCCAGTTTACGCCGTCGGAGCTCATAGGCATAATGGGCGCTTCTGAGCTTGTTGTGGCTATGCGCCTCCACGCTCTGATTTTTGCCGCCCGCGCCGCCGTGCCGTCGGTAGGCATAATGTGCGACCCCAAGCTGGAGGCTCTTGCGCGCGAGCTGGAGATGCCGTCGGCGGGCAGCGTGGAAAGCTTCGGCGCCGAGCGGGCGCTCGGCGCGGTAGGGGAGATAACCGCCCGCCGCGCCGAGTATTCGGCAAAACTGCGAGAGCGCGCCGCACATCTCGAACGCGCCGCCCGCCGCGACCCCGAGTATCTGTTCGACTTGCTCGAACGCCTATAGCAGCTGCCGCTGAATCTTGCCGCTGATGGTCTTGGGCAGCTCGTCGCGGAATTCCACTATCCTGGGGTATTTGTACGGCGCGGTGTGCGATTTTACGTACTCCTGTATCTCTTTTTTCAGTTCGCCGCTCGG
>JAISBX010000016.1 GCA_031265965.1 Oscillospiraceae bacterium
ACGTACAGCGGGTTTACGTCTTTAATTTTTGCGTCCAAGTCGAGCAGTTTTTTATTATACTCGCCGTCGGATAACGCACCCGCCGAAACAGCCTGTGCCAAAACGTCGCGATACAGCTCCTGATATTCGGTCGAGAATCTTCGCTTTTGAAGCAAGCCCTCGCACAGCTCGACGGCCTCGCTGAGATCCCCGTTTACCGCGCGGATCCGCGCCAAGATCGCCGCGGGACCGGCGCCGGCGGTGTCGCGCGCGAGAGCCTCGCGGATAAGCTCCTCCGTCAGCGCGGTGTCGCGCGTGGACTGCGCCATTTGATAGTACAGCCCGTCGTTGAGCGGGTCTATCGCGAGCGCGAGCTTGTATTCCCGCATCGCCGCGTCGAGCTGCCCGCGCTGTAACCGCGTATCGGCGTCCCGCGCGAGCGTCTCGGAGGACCACAGCGCAAGTATGAGCGCGAGAGGCAGCGCGGCGGCAAAACGCCGTCTGCCGACGGTGAGCGTAACGCCCGCGCCGGTGATTTGCGACAGGGAGTACATGGCGGCCATGCCGACGGCGGCGAAGATGAGATCGAAGTCGAGCAGCGCGTGAAGCATAACGGCCAGCAAAATGACGGCGTGGACGCTCTTGCGCCTTATCCCGCGCACTACGGCGGGCACAAGCGCGGCGGCGAACAGTATCGGAGCGAGCACCCCGCCGTCAAGGAACAGTTGCAGATAGTAGTTGTGGATGTATTTGACGCTGTACGGCGCGGACTGGTAAAGGAATTGCTCGGTCTGCCAGTTGCCGACGCCGATCCCGAGAAGCGGCTTGTCCTTTAGCATTGCAAGCGCGTCCGCGTATGTGATCCACCGCTCGACGAGCGTGGGTTCGAGAAGCGATATGCGAAACAGCCGGATCGACGGTATCATAGTCAGTCCGGCTATGACGGCGGCGGCGGCGACCGCGGCCAGTGCCGTGATCAGCTTCCCCCGGCGCCCCGCCAGTATAAACGCGTAAGCGAGCCACGCGCCGACGGCGATCACAAACGTCGTGCGCGAGCCCGACAGTACGAGCGCCGCGACGAATATCACGCCGCAAGCGATATACCTGATCCGGCGTTTTTCGAGAAAAGCCCGTATCGCGTACAGCGAGCCAACGAGCATCAGCAGCGCGGTCGTGTTGGCGTATTGTATCGTCGATTGTAAGCGGCGGCCGCTCTCAATTATACCCGAAGGTATTACGATGACCGACCAGTAGGCGAGCAGTCCGAGCGCCGCTATGATCAAGAGCCCCGCGAAGACCGCCCTCTCGTTTCGCCGCGCGTCCGAGTTCAAAAAGAACAGCAGCGAGCAGGGCATGGTCAAATATCGCAGGCATTCGATTAGCCCCGTGTAGAGGTCAGTGGCGCGCGCGGCCAAACTGATAAACTGCAATAACGACACGGCAAACAGCAGCGCGACCGGCAGCGTCGCCCTGAGCTTTCCGCCGCCTATAATGAATGCCGCCAGAAGCAGTACGAGCATACCCGTAAGCTGCGCGGGGAAATACGCCCCCTGCCACACGAGCAAAAACGCTATGCCCGTCACTATCGCCGCCGGTTTTAATACTCTCATACAGTGAACCCGTATTCGGTGAGCTGACGCGCCGCCTGCCAGCGGGCGATCTCGTCAAGGGCGCCCAGCACGACTACCGCGCGCCTCTTTTCGGCGCGTTCCGCCACGATGATCACGTTATGTATATCCCCCACCGTCCCCGTCTTCAAGCCGCAGACCCCGTCAACGCTGCCGAGCAAACGGTTTGTGTTATATAGCTCTAATTCTTTGGTTTCGCCGCCCAGCTCATATGTAACGGTCTTGGAGACGTCCTTGGTATAGTCCAAAATTTCAGGATATTCTCCGAGCAAGGCCGTGACAAATATCGCCATATCGCGCGACGTGGTCAGTTGTTCATAACTCAATCCTGTGCAATCCGCGAACCGGGTGCCGCCCATACCGAGCCCGGAGGCCGTGTCGTTCATTCTATCGACCATCGCCTCCTCGCTCCCGCAGAGGAATTCCGACAGCGCGATAGCGGCGTCTCCCCCGGACGGCAGCAGTATACCGTACACAGCCGCCCGGACCGACAGCGCCGCGCCCTCGGGCAACCCGGCGGCCGAGCCCCGCGTTCCGGCGGCCCTAGCGCTGACTGTGACCGTATCGTCCAGCGAGGCGCTGCCCGCCTCGACCTCGGAAAACAGGATGTAAACAGGCATCAGCTTTGTCAGGCTCCCGGGCTGTATCCGCGAATCGGCGCGGAGCTCATACAGCAGCTCGCCGGAGCCCGCGTCAAGCACGGCGGCGGAGGCGGCGTCCGGTTCCGGCGCGTCGGAGGAAGATGTATCCTCGGACGGCGGCCCGCCGCAGGCTATCATAGTCAATGAGAGCGCGGCTGTAATACCTAAAACCGATATGCGCTTGCACCGCAAATGCGTTCCCCTCCCGTCGGCGCCAGTTTACCACATCCGCCATGATATGGCAACTGGGGTTGCATCTGTGTAAAAACCTATAGGTTTTTCCCCTCCCTATTTCAGACAAAATCCAGCGCTCATAACCTCACGCCGATGTATGCGGACTGCGTTGAAAAGCCCGCGTCTCTCAGCATATAGAGCACTTTTTGATTATTCTACCACATCCTCCATAATATGACAACCCCTGCGGTGAAAAACCTATAGGTTATTCCCCATTCGGCAGGATTCATTCTATCTGATTTTTGTTTGAAGGAGGACATATCATGGCGGCTATCGAATGCGGCAAGGGGCATATGTATGACCCCGACGTCTACAATGTCTGCCCGTATTGCAACGCGGGGCGGAGCGTTTCGGACATAGGTATTCAGCGGGGAGGCGGGATACCCGTTACGTCGGACAACAGGACCGCTCCGCTGTCCCCGCCGTCCCCGGCGCGGGTCCCGGGCAGAGCTTCCGGCGAGGTTTCGGTCACATCCGAAAACAAGACCCTTCCGCCGCGCGCCTACGGGGTGCCCGCGGGGGGAACGTCGGTAACGGATGAGAACAAGACCGTAGGCATTATGAAGAAATCGATGGGCGTGGAGCCGTGCGTCGGTTGGCTGGTCTGCGTCAAGGGGCCGGACAAGGGGAAGAGTTACGAACTCAAAGGGCGGATCAACTCGATCGGGCGGTCGGCGAAAAACGACGTCACAATATCGGGCGACACCACTATATCTCAAGACAACCACGCAAAGCTGGGCTACGCGGAGCGCGGCAACGCTTTCCATCTTGTACCGGCCGACAATAAGAACATAATCTACATGAACAACGACGCGGTCTATGTCCCCACTCAATTAGAGGCATATGACCGCATTGTGTTCGGCGACACGGAATTACTGTTTATGCCATTCTGCGGCGACCGCTTTGCTTGGCCGAAAGGCGGTGAAGATGAGCCTGTTTAACCGAAGCCAAACCCGCAGGGTATCCAAAGCCGGCTCAAAGCTGTCATATCAAGTCGCGTACTGCCAAGGCGCGGGTGCGAGAGAATATCAGGAGGACTCTTTTGGGCTGTCCGACTACCGGGACGTGGCGGAAATACAGGAGAAAGGCCTGTTCGCGGTACTGGCGGACGGTATGGGCGGAATGGACGACGGCAAGGCAGTCAGCCAAGCGGCCGTGAGCTTGTGCTTAGAGGCGTTCGCTTCCGTGATCTCGGATATTCCGCAGCGGTTTACGGACGGAGTACACGCGATAAACGACAGCGTGTACCGCAACTTTAACGGCAGGGGCGGCACGACGCTTGTAATTGCCAAGATATATGACGAGCGGCTGTGGTGGCTGAGCGTAGGCGACAGCGCGCTCTATTTGAAACGCGGCGGGCAGGTGTTCCAGCTCAACAAGGAGCACGATTGCCTCAACCAGCTGTATTTGAAGGAATTATTCAGCGGCGGCGTTATCAATAAGGAGCGGGCGGAGAACGACGAGGACGCAAAGCGCCTGAGCGAGTTTATCGGTTCGGACGGTGTCAGTGAGACGGACTGCTCACTCGCCCCGTTGAAGCTGGAGCACGGCGACGCGCTGCTGATATGCTCGGACGGCGTGTCTGATTTTATTGGCGACGTAGCAATATCGACAGCGCTCGACCGCTCCCCCTCGCAAGCCTGCGTCGGCATCGAACAGTCGGTGCGCGCCCTCGGGCGGCCCGATCAGGACAACTATACGGCGATAATGATTCGCTGTGCAAAATGAAAGGAGTTTTACCAATATGAAAAAGCTTATCACATTGGCGGTCACACTGTGCTTGCTCGTCGCTTTGGCGGCGCCGGCGGCGGCTGTAAGTATTGAAAGCACGCGACAAGGCGTAGTATTCATTTTTTGGACGGGTCCGGCATATGTCGAGGGGGATCTGCAAGATGTGGCTACCTCCGGAACGGGCTTCTTTGTCGGCGATCCGGACGGCGACGCGCAGTATATAGTGACCAATTATCACGTCATCGAGTGCTACGATTTGTTGGACGAGATGTTCGACGCATACTACTATGAAATTTCTTCGTACTATCAGCTGAGCGACCCGAGCACCCCTAAGGTCAACTTCCCACTCTATGTCGCGTTCGGACAAAACGATTTGCAGGAAGTGTACGTCGTGGATTTCGACAAGAGCAAGGACATCGCGGTACTCAAGCTAGCCAACCCGACCGATAAGCGGTCAAATCTGACGCTGCTGAAGCACTCGGACAGCTTCGTCGGCGAGGACTTTTGGGCAGTCGGCTATCCGGGCGCGTCGGACTACTACAAAGCGTCCACCTCGGTCGCTGGAGTCAACGATTCAACGGTCACCAAGGGCACCGTCAGCCGCATAATCACCGAGTCCGGCACGGGCAATTTGATATATCAGACCGACGTCAGTATCAATCACGGAAACTCGGGCGGCCCGCTTGTCGACACGAACGGGGCGGTCGTCGGTATAAATTATCAGGGCTCTATACAGGATAACATCTTCTACGCGATATCGACGGACGATCTCTTGCCGCTCTTGAACAACAACGGTGTGCCGTACACGCTTTGGACAGGTGAGCCCGAGGCAAAAAGCGGACTCTTCGGACTGAATACCGTGACGCTTATCATAATAATCGCCGCCGTCGCGCTTGCGGGAATAGTTGTGGCGTTGATCCTTATACTCGGGAAATCAAAGCGCTCAAAACAGAAGAAAGCAAACTTCCAAGCGCCCGCGTTCCCGCAAGACGGCGGACAGCCGATGCCCGCGGCGCCGCCTAAGCCGGCGCGCAAAGCGGTGCTGCACTCCACTCTCGCGCAGCATAACGGGATCGCGCTTCCCCTGAGCGTCACGCCTATAGTGCTGGGAAGAGACGTCGCGACTTGTAAGCTCGTGTTTCGCGACGGAACGCCGGGGATCAGCTCTCAGCACTGCCAAATCTATTATGATTCAAACAACGAAATGTTCGTACTTACGGATCTGCGGTCGAGCTACGGGACGTTCCTATCAAACGGCCAAAAACTGGCGGCGGGAGTGCCGTACAACCTCAAAGCCCGGGATTCGTTCTACCTCGGGGAGACCGAAAACACCGTATATGTAGATTTGGAGTGACGTATGCTATCACATTTTGAGTACAGTAATATCGGCGGGTGCGACAAGAATGACGATTCCGTCGGCGCGGCGGTCAAAGCGGACAATGGCGTTTTTGTCGTCGCCGACGGTTTGGGCGGGCACCGTTTCGGGGACGTCGCCTCAAAATTCGTCGTCGGCGGATTTCTCGAGTGCGATATAGATACCGCTTCGAAATTAGAGACCGTGTTTCGCGGAGCTCAGCTCGGACTGATCAAGCTTCACGGCGAATATCCCGGAGCGCGGACTACCGCGGCCGTTTTGGCAATTAACGGTGGGCAGGCTATATGGGGGCACGTCGGCGACTCGCGGTTATATTACTTCAGCGGCGGACGGCTGGCCGCGTTTACCGCCGACCAGTCCGTGAGCTATAAAAAGTATTCGGGCGGACAAATCACCCATAATGAGATCGCTCAAGACGAGGACCGCTCGTCGCTCCTGTGCGTGCTCGGAGGCGACCGCAGCGAGCCCAATATTAGCGGCGAAATACCGCTGTCGCCCGGAGACGCGTTTTTGCTCTGTACGGACGGGTTTTGGGAGTATCTGAACGACGAGGAACTGCTGATCGATCTCTTAAAATCAGATACCCCCCGCCGGTGGGCTGAATATATGCTGCTCCGTCACATCCGGCGAACCCGCCGGGGGAATGACAATTTCTCGTTGATAACCGTATTCGTCGGGTGAGAGTAAGAGGTGAACATATGAAAAAACTACTGTGTATTTTATTTGCCGTGCTGTTACTGCCGGTCACGGCCGCTCGCGCCGACGAAGACGCGCGGCTTGCGGCGGCGTTCCTGCAAAAGGGAACGATATATACATATTCGCAGCTGCCCGAGACGGGCACGCAGTTAGACGCGCGGGCGGTACTGACAAAGGACGGCGTATCAGAAACTCTGCTACCGTTCAAAACGGAGAACATAAGCGAAGCCACCCCGGTCGCGTATATGGTGTTGCTGGACGTGTCGGGCTCTATGAAGAATTACCGGGACAGCGTGAAATTATTCGCCGATTCATTCAGCGAAAAGGCAAATGGGGATCTGCGTTTTTATTTCGGCACAATAGGCGACGAGCTCACTTTATCGGACGAGCTGAGCGATAAGGATGAATTGTTGAACGAGATCACAAACGCCGAGTTCAACGCCATGCGTACAAATCTGTACGCGTCGGCCGCCGAAGCCATCCGCGTATTCGACAGCCGATCCCGCGGCGAGGGGCAGTTCAATATAATAGTCACGATCACGGATGGCAAGGACACAAGCAATGACAGCAATGAGCTGATAAAAGACGCGCTGTCAGAGTCGGCGCCCGTAATGATACATTCAATCACGGTCAGCGGCGGCGAGGGCGCGCCGATGGAAGAGATCGCCGACCTCACGTGCGGAACCTCGGGAGAGCTGTCAGACGACGCTTCAGTCGTGGCGCTGGCGGAAACGATAACGCAAAGCGTCAACCGGCTCACTTTCGCGCGATTTGAGTTTCCGGCTGATACGCTCGATACGGACGGTTACAGCCTTGAGATACGCTACAGCGACGCCGGCGTCGTATCGCCGAAATATACGGTGACAAGCGCCACTCTGCCTTTCATCGCGGACACATCCGCCCCTGCCGCTCCGCCGAACGCAACGGAGACGCCGACCCCGTCGCCGACAGTCGAACCGCCCCCCTCATCGTCCGTGGAACCGACCGAAGACCCGACCGGAGAACCGTCGGGCGCGCCGTCCGTCAACGAACCGACGGCCTGGGAACCGGCACCCGACGACGACCTAGATGAGGAGGAAGCGCCGAGCGACGGCGTACCGTTGTGGATCATACTCGCATCGTCCGGTGCCGCGGCGGCAATAGTGGTTATCGTGCTCGTCTTAAACCTGAGAGGAAAGCCGAAAACAGCGGGGGCGGGCGGCGGAATGCCGCTGATGGTGGAAAACCTGATGACGAAAGCCGTGACGAGGCACGAATTGCCGTATGGCGGGGCGCTGACGATCGGTCGTTCGAAAAAATGCGACATCGTTCTGAAGGATACTTCCGTGGAGCCGGAAAATTCCTGCCTCACGTTCTCCGACGGCGCCGTGTACATTGAGGACTTGAACTCGACAAACGGCACGCTGATAAACGGAATGAAGATAGATTCGACTAATAAATTGCGAAGCGGCGCCGAGATCACAATAGGTTCAGCGCGGTTTATTGTGAAGTTCTGACGGGTCAAGGAGGTTATAGCCCATGCTTTGTTACAATTGTTTTGCCGAACGGGACGACGACGGCGGCGCGTGCCCGCACTGCGGTTTCGATCTTGCCGATAACGCGGACAAGTATCCGTCGGCCCTGCGCGCCGGTACCGAGCTCAACGGGCAGTATGTGATTGGGCGCGTACTCGGTCAGGGGGGCTTTGGCGTAACGTATCTCGCGTTCGACCGGCGGCTCGGCGTGAAGGTGGCTGTCAAGGAATTCCTGCCGGAGGGCGTCGCTATGCGCGTACCGGGCACAACTCAAATTTCGGCGTACGCGGGCGAGTTTCAGGAGAGCTTCAATTACGGCTCGGAGCAGTTTCTCGAGGAGGCTCAAGTACTTGCGAAGTTCAGCCGCAGCCCCAACATCGCGGCGGTCAAGAATTACTTCAACGAGAACGATACCGCGTACTTTGTGATGGACTATGTAGAGGGCATCAGCTTCAAAAACTACATTGCCAATCACGGCGGCAAGATCGGCGCGGACGACGCGCTGCGCGTTATGAAGCAGGCGCTCAACGCGCTGACGGACGTACACCGGGAGGGCTTAGTTCACCGCGACGTCACGCCCGACAATATCTATATAACAAAGGACGATACCGTAAAGCTGTTGGATTTCGGTTCCGCCCGATACAGTCTGGGCGATAAGAGCAAGAGCCTCGACGTCATCCTGAAAGCGGGCTACGCCCCGAAAGAGCAGTATATGCGCAAGGGCCGTCAGGGGCCGTGGACTGATGTGTATTCCGCGGCGGCGTGCATATACTCGGCGATTACGGGCGTGCTGCCGCCTGAAGCTCTGGCGCGCATGGAGAACGATATGATCGAACCTCCGGACGAACTGGGCGCAGACGTGCCCGAAGACATAGCTCAAGCCGTCATGAAGGGCTTGGAAGTCAATCAGGATGACCGTTTTCAAAACGCCGAGGAGTTCCTAGCCGCGCTGGGCGAAGAAGTCCCCGCGCCGGCGAATTATCCGCAAACGGCATCGGATGCCGCGCAGCCCGGCGCCGGGTTTCCGCAGGATTCAATCGACATTGAAACAAAGCAAAAGAAATCAAAGAAAAAAATCATCATAATATCCGCCTCTGGCATTGCGGCACTGCTCGCCGTTGCCGCGATACTTGCCGTGACCGTGTTCGGCACCGATATCACTTTCAAGTTGGCACAGAACAATTACAACAAGCTGGCGCAAGATAACAAATACTATGATGCCGTCGAGGTCATGGAGAGCTACAAGCGCGAGGAGAGCGACATCAAATACGACAACGACGCGGACTATCTGATAGCTTCCGCGTTCCTCGGTGAGGGAGATTTTGAGGCGGCAATAACCTCTTTTTCCGCGTTAGGTTCATTCAAAGACAGCCCGACGCAGCTCAGCGAATCGCAATATCAGCGCGCGGTTTTACTGTATGACCGCTTCGACTACGAGTACGCTCTCGGCGAATTCACCGCACTCGGTGATTACAAGCAGTCACAGAAGTATCTCATCAATATAGGCGCGGCGCTGAGATCCGAATACACCCGCGTAAAGGATATGATCGCCTCCGACCAGTTCCATCAGGCGGAGGCGTCGCTTGACGCCTTAGAGTTTTATAGCGTCAATTTCAGCGACTGGAGCGACACGCTAGAGGAACTGTATGACGCACTGTACCCGTGGGAAGTAACCGTATATTGGAGCTATGAAGAATACGATTACAGTTCCTACCTGACCTCTTGTGATATTGATTCATATGTTTATGCAAACTTAAAAGTTTCGGGAGGCGGACCGAGAGGGGCCTTCCAAATGAAAGCTGAAATTTACAAACCGTATTCAGTATGGGAGGAATTGTACTGGGATGATTATCTTTATGATGGATCGACCACATGGGCAAGGTTAAGCTTTTACGATTATTACAGCGGCGGTTTGTATGGCGACTGGTACGGCGATTATGGAACAACATATATATATTTCTATAACGCGGATACCGGTGAAATGATAGGTTCCGACTCAATCTACGTGTACTAGGAGGATAGCGCGAAAGACTTCACGCTATCCTGAATGCACCAATTTCTCGCCGCTGCGCGGCAACCGAAATTGATGTGCAAAAACCTCCCATGCGGGAGTGTTTAATTTACATATTTGCGTGCGAAGCGCGCATGGGAGGTTATATGCACTGCTACAATTGTTTCAACGAAATAGACACGGCACCTTGCCCGAATTGCGGGTATGACAATGCAAGCAATCTTGATAAATACCCAACCGCGCTGGAAGCCGGAACGATTCTTGGCGGGCAGTACATATTGGGGCGCGTGCTCGGTCAGGGGGGATTCGGCATTACCTATGTCGCCTTTGATCCTAAACTGCGGCAAAAAGTCGCAATCAAGGAATATCTGCCCGAGGCGCTGTGTACGCGTACGCCCGGAACGACGATGGCGGCGCCGTTTTCCGGGGAGAAAGCGGAGAACTTTGAATACGGCAAACAGAGCTTTCTTGACGAGGCGCGTACGCTCGCCGCGCTCGGCAATGTGCGCGGCATCGCGGCGGTGAGGACGTTCTT
>JAISBX010000029.1 GCA_031265965.1 Oscillospiraceae bacterium
TTGGAGCCTGAGCATTGCCGCTTGGATGGCGCGTTCCGTGCGGGTGTCCACGCTCGACGTGGCCTCGTCGAGGATCAAAATCGGGGCTTTGCAGAGCGCCGCGCGCGATATGGACAGCAACTGGCGCTGCCCTTGGCTCAGCGTTTCGCTGTCGCCGCTCACCACGGTGTCGAAGCCGTCGCGCAGCCTCGCGATGAACTCATACGAGCCCCCGGCGCGGGCGGCCTCGCGGACCTCCGCATCGGTCGCCTCCGGACGCCCGTAGCGGATATTGTCCGCTATGGTCCCTGTGAACAGGCACGTATCCTGAAGCACGACCGAAAACGCCTGCCGCAGGTCGTCGCGGCGGTATCGGCGTATATCCTCGCCGTCTATATAGACCGCGCCGGAGGTCACGTCGTAAAAGCGGCTGATGAGGTTCGCCACCGTGGTTTTTCCAGCGCCCGTTTCGCCGACGAGCGCGACCTTCTGCCCCGCGGCGACGGTGAAGCTGACGCCCTTGAGAATATCCACGCCCGGCGTGTAGGCAAACCGCACGTTTTCAAACCTCACGCCGCCGAGCGGATTCGACATGGGGACGGCGTCGGGCGGGTCGGCGGGCTCGTCCGCCTCGGCGAGCACCTCAAACACGCGCTCCGCGCCCGCGAGCGCCGCCTGCAGATTGTTGAACGTGCCCGCCACATTGTTCATAGGCATGGCGAACGCCCGCGTGTATGTGAGGAAGGACGCCACGACGCCTACCGTAACGCTGCCGCGTATTATCAAAACGCCGCCGAGCGCGGCCACGCACAGATAGCCGAGGTTCGTTATTATCATCATCAGCGGCATCAGCCCGCCCGAGCGTATCTGCGCCCTTGCCGCGGCGTTGCACAGCTCGTCGTTGACAACGGAAAAACGCTCGATCGTCTTATTTTCCATGTGGAACGCCTTAACTATCTTCTGCCCCGCTATCGTCTCCTCAATTATGCCGTTCAACTGCCCCAGCGCCCTCTGCTGCGCCAGAAACAGCCGGCGCGCGAAGCCCGCGATGATCCGGGTCAGGATCACTACGCACGGCACGGTGACGAGCGCCGCGCCGGTCAGCGCCAGATTGAGCGAGCACATCATAGCGAACGTGCCCGCGAGCGTTATGACCGCCGACGCGAGCTGCGTCGTGCTCTGCGCGATCGTGATGCTGATGTTGTCTACGTCGTTTGTGAGGCGGCTCATCAGCTCGCCGTGGGTGTGCGTGTCGTGATACGTCAGCGGAAGCCTCTGGAGCTTGTCGAACAGCCCCTTTCGGAGCGAGCGCACGATCCTCTGCGACGCGGCGTTCATGATCACGCCCTGCGCTATGTTCAGCAGCCAGCTCAGCGCGTACGCGCCTATGAGCGCCGCGACGAACGCGTTTATGCTTTTGCCCGCGGAGATGGCGTCCACCGTAAGCCCGACGGCGCGCGGCACGAGCACCGTTATCACCGTATCGGCGAGCAGCAGCGCAAACGCGAGCAGCAGCGATTTTCCCTCGCTCAGATAGAACGAGATGAGCCGGCGGAGCGTGCCCCTCGCGTCCTTGGCCTTTTCCTTCGGGGAGAACCTGTCTTGCGGGCGGCCCGCCGGCCCGCCCCGGAACCCGCCCATCGACGGCATATTGACCTCCGTCATCGGTTTGCGCTCAGCCAGCTTGCTCGCCCCCTATCTGCGAAACATAAATATCGCGGTAGACCTCGCAGGTCTCCATCAGCTCGCCGTGCGGCCCGAACCCGGCCACGCCACCCGCTTCGAGCACCAGTATCTTGTCGCAGCGGCTGACCGTCGAAACGCGCTGCGTTATGAACACGGTGGTGAGCTTCATGTCGAAAAGCGACCGCTTTACGCGGGCCTCCGTCACCGTGTCGAGCGCGGAGGTGCAGTCGTCGAGTATCAGCAGCTCCGGGCGGCGCACGAGGGCGCGGGCGATCGACACGCGCTGCTTCTGCCCGCCGGAGAGACCTATACCGCCTTGCCCTATCACGCGGTCCAGGCCGCCGGGCGACGATTCGATGAAGCCCATAGCGCCGGCGGCTTCCACGGCGCGCCGCAGCTCGGGCTCCGTCGCGTCCTCCTTGCCCCACAGCAGATTGTCGCGTACAGTCCCCGAAAACAGCGCGGGAGTCTGCGGCACTATGGCGATGGTATAGCGCAGCGCGTCCTCCGCAATATCGCCCAGCGGTACGCCGCCCAGCGTTATCAAGCCGCCCGTGGGCTCATAAAAACGCATGATGAGCGAAGCGAGCGTCGATTTGCCGCTGCCTGTTGGACCTATGACCCCGAGAGTCTCGCCGCGCCTCAACACGAACGAAACATTGCGCAGGGCGGGCTCTCCCGTGCTGCCGCTGTAGCGGAACGACACGTCGTCGAAGCGCAGCTCTCTAAACGGCCCGCACGGCGCCCCCGCTTCTTTCACGGCGGATACGCCGCTCTCGCGCAGAAACACTTCCGCGACGCGCTCGTTCGAGGTTCGTACGCGCACGAACATATTGAGCAGGTTGGAAATCATCATCAAGCTCTGCAATATCTGCGCGAGGTACGACACAAACGCCATGATCTGCCCGACCTGCATATCGCCCGAGTCCGTCCACCGCTTGCCGAGCAGCAGTATCAGCGCTATGCCGACGTTCACGAACAGCGCCATGAACGGCGACGCCACCGCGAGTATGTTGTTCGCGCCGACCGTTTCGTCCGTAAGCGCGCCGTTGGCGCCGTCGAACCGCCGCTCCTCCTCTTTGAACCGGCGGAAAGCCTTTACGAGCCGTATGCCGCCGAGGTACTCGCGCATCGTCGTATTCAGGCGGTCGAGCGCGGTCTGCATTTTCGCAAAGCGCGGGTACGCCAGCTTCATCGACAGCAGCACCGTGAGTGCGACGGCCGCGATGATAGGGACGATGACCGACATCGTCCGAAGATTCAGCGTGGCGGACATAATAATAGCGCCGGCGCACAGGAACGGGGCCTTTATGAACATCCGCATCATGCCGTTCGCGAAGTTTTGCAGTTGCGTCACGTCGTTTGTCATGCGGGTTATGAGCGAGCCGCCCTCAAAGCTGTCGATCCCGTCCGCGGACAGCGACTGTATTTTCTCGAACAGGTCGAGCCTCAGATCCCGCGCGAACCTCTGCGACACCGTGGACGCTATGTAGTTGCGCGTCAGCGCGGCCCCCGCGCCTATCGCCAGCACGCCGAGCATAACGAGCGCGCACCGCCCGACCGTCTGCATTGAGCCGCCCAGCGCCCCGTCGTCGATAAGCGCGGACATCACGCGCGGATGCATAAGCTCGCACAGCGCCTCGACAAACACGAAAAACACGCCGAGACAAAACATCAGGCGGTACCGCCGCCAGTATGGCAGTATGTATTTCATAAACGCACCCCTTTATACCTAATGGTATAACGTCACAACCAAATTTGTCAAGGGGGCGACCATTCCCGTGCTTGACGGGGCGTTTTTAATATAATATTATAGACAAGAAGGGGAATCAACAAAGTATGAAGTCCGTTGCTATATATATCATACGCGGGATAACGCTGCTGCTTGCGGTGTCGGTGCTGGCGTTTGCGCTGGCGTCGCTGTCGCCGATTGACCCGATACGCAGATACATTCAGGCAAACCCCGGCGTTTCAGACGAAAACGTCGCGAAAATGGAGGAATACTGGGGGCTGAACGACCCTCCCGTGGGGCGGTACCTCAAGTGGCTGTCCGCTATTTTACACGGCGACTGGGGCATGAGCACGTCGTTCCGGCGGCCCGTGCTCGAGGTAATAGGCGTGAGGTTCAAGGCGTCGCTCGCGCTTATGATGACGGCGTGGGTGTTCTCCGGCAT
>JAISBX010000139.1 GCA_031265965.1 Oscillospiraceae bacterium
TTGGCGGAGACGTTGACTATGCCGTTGGCGTCGATGTCGAACGTGACCTCCACCTGCGGGACGCCGCGCCGCGCCGGCGCTATGCCGTCCAGATGGAACCGCCCGAGCGACTTGTTGTACTGCGCCATCTCGCGCTCGCCCTGAAGGACGTTGACCTCCACGGAGGTCTGGTTGTCGGCGGCCGTTGAGAATACCTGCGATTTCTTGGACGGTATTGTCGTGTTGCGGTCGATGAGCTTTGTGAACACCCCGCCCAGCGTCTCTATGCCCAGCGAGAGCGGCGTGACGTCGAGCAGCAGTATGCCCTCCACGTCCCCGCCCAGCACGCCGGCCTGTATCGCCGCGCCGACGGCGACGCACTCGTCGGGGTTTATGCCGCGGAACGGTTCCTTGCCGGTGATGCGCTTGACGGCGTCCTGTACGGCGGGTATGCGCGTCGATCCGCCCACGAGCAGGACCTTTGACAGCTGCGTCGCGCTCAGCCCCGAGTCGGTGAGCGCTTGATTGACGGGGCCCATCGTCTTTTCAACGAGCTGCGCCGTCAGTTCGTTGAATTTCGCGCGCGTCAGCGTGCAGTCGAGGTGCTTCGGGCCGGAGGCGTCCGCCGTGATGTACGGCAGATTGATAGCCGCCGTCGTGACGCCGGACAGATCCGTCTTCGCCTTCTCGGACGCCTCGCGCAGCCGCTGCATGGCTATCTTGTCGCTGCCAAGGTCTATGCCGCTGTCCTTTTTGAACTCGGCGAGCAGATAGTTCATGACGCACTCGTCGAAGTCGTCGCCGCCGAGACGGTTGTTGCCCGCCGTGGCGAGCACCTCTATAACGCCGTCGCCTATCTCCAGCACGGATACGTCGAACGTGCCGCCGCCGAGGTCGTACACCATTATCTTCTGCTCGGTCTCCTTGTCGAGCCCGTAGGCGAGAGCGGCCGCCGTGGGCTCGTTTATGATGCGCTTGACGTCCAGCCCGGCGATCTTCCCGGCATCCTTAGTCGCCTGGCGCTGCGCGTCCGTGAAGTACGCGGGCACGGTTATAACGGCCTCCGTGACCTTTGTGCCGAGATAGTTCTCTGCGTCTGTCTTGAGCTTTTGCAGTATCATCGCGGAGATCTCCTGCGGCGTGTACTGCTTGCCGTCGACGGTGACCTTATACGCGCTGCCCATCTCGCGCTTTATCGACGAGATGGTCCTGTCCGGGTTCGTTATCGCCTGGCGCTTCGCGACGTGGCCTATCATACGCTCGCCGTCCTTTGAGAAGGCGACGACGGACGGCGTTGTGCGGCTGCCCTCCGCGTTAGCGATAACTACGGGCTCCCCGCCCTCGATGACAGATACGCATGAATTTGTGGTGCCGAGGTCAATGCCGATTATTTTTCCCATTTTTTCCCAATCCTTTCAATCTGGTGAGCGCATTATGCGCGCGCGTCAATTCGCGACGGCGACCGCCGCGAAGCGTATCACCTTTCCGCCAAACGTGAAGCCCTTTTCAAATTCCTCTGTGATCGCGCCCTCGCCGAGCTCCGGATCCTCGAAGTGCGCAAGCGCGCGGTGCCGCTCGGGGTCAAATTTCGCGCCGACGGACTCAATCTCCTCTACGCCCATGCCGGACAGTATCTCGCACAGCCCCGTCATGGTCATCTCGACGCCCTTGTAGAACGCCTCGTCCGCGCACTCCTGCTTTAAGGCGCGCGCGAGATTGTCGTATACCGGCAGCAGCTTTGCTATTGTGTCCGAGCGCACCTGCGTGTACAGCGCCTCGCGCTCCTTCACGCTGCGCTTTCTGAAATTGTCGTACTCGGCGGCGAGCCGCAGATACTTGTCGCGCTCCGCCGCTATAGCGTCCTCCGCCGCTCCGGCGTCGGCGCCGTCCGCGTCGGGGCTTGCCGCGCAGTCTCCGCCGCAAGCTTCGCAGCCGGGCCCGCACGTCTCCGCCTCCTGCTCGAGTTCGAGCTCAAGCGGTTCCTCCTCCTGAACCTTACCTCTGGGAGTTTTGGCCAAAATCATCATCTCCTGTCATTAAGCTCGGCCGGGACGTCGCCGCCCGGTGAGAGCAGCCAACTCAGCGCCCTTGTGATGTACTCGAGCCTGCTTGCCACCTTTGAATAGTCCATGCGCGTCGGGCCGACGACGCCCACGAGCACCTGCACGTCGGCGCCCGCGTCGCACCTCGCCACCACGACGCTCGAATCGCGCAGCTCCTCGGCGAGGTTTTCGGGCCCTATGATTATCTTGACGCCGCCGCTGTCCGCCGAAGCCGGCAGCATCGCCGGGTTGTCCCCGTCGGACAGATAGCTTATTACGCGTCTTGCCTTGTAGACGTCCCTGTATTCCGGGTAATCGAACAGGCGGAGCGCGCCCGCCACGTGCGACTGCGTCAGCTTCGTCTCGCTGAGCAGCTCAATGGAAAAACCCGCCACGACGGCGACCAGACCGCACGTATCGCCGGCGGCGCGTTCGGTCGCCTCTATAAGGGAGGTCGTCATCGCGCTCTCCGGTACGCTTGTGAAGCTCGCGTTAAAGAGCGCGGACATCCGCGTGAGAAACTCGGGCTTTACGGGCGAAGGCGAGCGGATCAGCTTGTTTTTCACCGTGTCGCCGCCGAGCATCACAAGCACTATAAATGTGTTTAGATCCACGCTTATAAAGTCGTACCGGGATATTGTGGCGTCGGAACGCGCCGAGGTCAGCGCGTACGCGGGATAGCTGGTGAGGCGCGCCACGAGTCGGCCCGTATCGTCAAGCAGCCTGTCGAGCTCGAGTATCCGGCTGCGCATGGCGCGGTTGACCGTCTCCATCTCCTGCGCCGACAGCCTGTGCTCGCGCATGAGCTCGTCTACGTACACCCTGTATCCGCGCGGAGTGGGTATCCGGCCGGCCGACGTGTGCGGATGCTCAAGCAGCCCCATCGCCTCCAGCTCCGCCATCTCGTTGCGGATGGTGGCCGCCGACACGCGGAGGCCGTGACCGACCGCCAGCGCTTTTGAGCCCACCGGCTCCGCCGAAGTGATATAGCTGTCTATGACAGCCCGCAATATCTCCTTTTTCCTGTCGCCCAGCTTCATCGCGTCATACCCAAGCCTCGGCGTTAAGCCGTTGTTAGCACTCGCACAGTGAGAGTGCTAACAATAATTTACCACCAACTGCGCCGCGTGTCAATAGGGTTAACAATTTGTTTAATATTTTTGTGTGGACGCAAGAACATTGACACCTCTGCTCGGCAATACGCCCGGCGGAGGTTTTTCGTCGGCTTTATTACGGCGTCACAGCCCGACTATTGTGACCGTCTTACCGTCGATCGTCTCTTTCTCCATATAAATCTTCTCATCCCAACCGACGCCCGCGTCGCGGTCGAATATGGCCAGCCAGCCCTCGCGCGCGCCGTATACGTCCAT
>JAISBX010000149.1 GCA_031265965.1 Oscillospiraceae bacterium
TTGGCGGACGATTTGGGGGTGCGCGGGATCGCACGGGGCAAAAGCACGGTGAGCGGCGGGGCGCTGCGGACGCTGCTTGAGGGAAGCGACGATATCATATTCACACCCGTGGCCGCGGGCGCGGACGGGAAAATAAAGCTGACGATCGCGTTTGTCGACGGTCTGGCGGACAGGGGGCAGATAAACGAGGCCGTCCTCAAGCCGCTCATGCGCGACGAAAATATGCGGCGCTGCACCGGTGAGCGCGAGCTGCTGAGGCTCATAACGGGCGGCTCCGCGTACCATTGCAGCCGCGAGCTGCACGACACGATGGAGGGCGCCGTCGAGGCCATGCTGAGCGGGCAGGCGCTGCTGGTGTTTGACGGGCGGCGCACCGCCGTGGCGTTTGACGTGCGTAACTATGAGAAGCGCGCGATAAGCGAGCCGACGAACGAGAGCGTGATCAAGGGGTCAAAGGAATCATTTGTCGAGGCGCTGGCCGTCAACATAGCGCTGATACGGCGCAGGATACAGATCCCGGAACTGAAAATCGAGCGGTTTCGGCTGGGCAAATACACGGGGACGTCCGTTGCCCTCGTGTATATCGAGGGACTCGCCGACAGCGGAGTGACGGACGCGGTCCGCGAGAACATAGCGGGAATCAAGGCAAAGGGCATAGTCTCGGCCGGTCAGATAGAGACCGCGCTGACAGGCGGGCACAGGACGTTCTTTCCGCAGATACTGTACACCGAGCGCACCGACAAATTCTGCGGGAGCATTGTGGAGGGGCGCGTCGGCGTGCTTGCCGACGGGCTGCCGGTGGCGTACATTGAGCCCGTGGATTTCAACTCGCTCGTACAGGCGCCGGACGACTACGCGTTCAACAGCCTGATAAGCTCGGTGTTCCGGCTGCTGCGCTACGCGTGCGTCTTTGCCGCGCTTATCCTGCCGGCGTTCTACGTGTCGGTAACCTCGTTTCATCAGGAGATGATACCCACGCAGCTCGTGAGCTCTATCATATCGAGCAAGCAGGGCGTGCCGTTTCCGACGTATATCGAAGTGCTCTTTATGCTTCTGGCGTTCGAGGTGCTGCTGGAGGCGGGCCTTCGGCTGCCGCAGACCGTGGGGCAGGCGGTGTCGATAGTCGGCGCGCTCGTCGTGGGGCAGGCGGCGATATCGGCGCACATGATGTCGCCGGGCGTCGTAATAGTGATCTCCGTGGCGGGGATAACGGGCTTCGTCCTGCCGTCGCAGGAGCTGTCGAACACGATACGGCTGGGCAGGATAATCCTTGTGGCGCTGGCCACCGTCGGGGGGCTGTTCACCGTTACGCTGGGTCTCACTCTCGCGCTGTATCATATGTGTACGCTCGTCAGCTTCGGTATGCCGTACCTGTCCCCGTTCGTTGCGCGCGACGGCAAAAACATGTTCCGGGACACCGTGATCATACTCCCGAAGATCCGCAAGGGCAAGAGCGGAAGCAAGGGAGGGTGAGGCTATGTCCGTGATTCGCGTATTCGCCGCCGCGGCGGCTGTGGCGGCGCTGTGTTCCGGCTGCATGTGGAGCGGGCTCCCGCGCATAAGCGAGATCGAGCAGTTTGAGATAATCCGGGTGGTGGGTATCGACGCGGACACGAAAACGCCGGGAAACGTCGAGGTGACGTTTTTGACCGCCAAGCCGGAACCCGCGTCTGGCGGAGAGCAGGCCGACGCAAGTATGTCGTACGCCGTGGTCTCCAGCGCCGCTTCAACGGCGCTGGAGGCCATAAGGGACATCAATATGCACTCGGACAAGCGGCAGCATTTGGGTTATATCGACTACTATATCATCGGAGAGCGGGCCGCGCGGGAAGACATAGCGAAGTATACGGATTTTCTCATGCGGGACCACGAGACGCGTTACTCGTCAAAGGTGTATATAGCGCGCGGCACGTCGGCGCGCGAGTTGATATCCGACGCCTGTTCCTCGGACAGAAATCTGGAGGAGGCGCTCGACAACATGGCGGAGGTGGTAAGCTCAATGAGCAACACGAGTTCTGTGCGCGTGATCGATCTGATAAATATGCTCGACTACGGCACTATGGCCGCAGTGCTCCCGGCGCTTCGCAGCGACGCCGGTCCGGCCGGCGGAGAAACCGGCGGCGCGCCCGACAAGGTGGTCGTGCCGGCGGGATACGCGATTTTAAGGGACGGCGGGCTGGAGGGCTTTCTGGAGCCGGAATACGCCCGCGGTTATAATTTTCTAACAAACCGGGTGGAATCATGCCCTGTCTCCGTAGACGACGGGAACGGCGGCCGCGCCGGTTTTGAAGTCGTGTCCGCGGACACGCGGGTATCCGTGCAGTTCGACGACCGCGGTGTCCCAATATCGGTGGAATACGCATCGCGCATCGGAGCGAATATCGCCGAGCTGCAGTCTGACACGGGCATTTTTGCGGATGAGACGCGCGACCGGATAGCGTCCAATATTTCTGACGCCATACGCGGCGATATGGAGAGCGTCATAGACCGCTCGCTTGAAATCGGGCTGGACTGTATGCAGTTGGGCGAGCGCGTGCGCATGACACATCCCATAAAATGGAAAAATTTAGAAGACAACTGGCGCGACGTGTTTCCGTCTCTTGAGATAACCGTCAATGTGGACACGGAGATACTGCGCGTGTACTCGCTCCGGGAGCCGAACGGGACGTCCGGCATTGGAGAGGCGGCGGTGGAGGATGGCTGAGGTGGAGCTGACGGTGTTTATAGCGGCGGCGCTCGCGTTTGGGATAAAGGATATAGCGGATATACGGCGCGACGGCGAGCGGCGGGACCTCCCGCCGTATCTGGCGGCGGTCGCGGTTGCGGTGTGCGCGGGCGCGGCGCTCATTTTATCGCGCGGCGGGACGAGCGTCATGCGGTTCATAGGCGACGCCCTGCGCGCCGGCGGTTGAAGGGGTGTGATAGCGCATGGTACACGACAACGATAAGATAAGCATACGGCAAGTGTTGATAATGTTCATAGTGTCTACCTTTTCGCCCGCCATAAGAATATTCCCGGCGCTGTGCGCGCGCTACGGCGGGATAGCGGGCTGGCTCGGGCCC
>JAISBX010000160.1 GCA_031265965.1 Oscillospiraceae bacterium
ACTATGTCGCCGTCGCGCATGACGAGTATGACGTCCGCGTTTTTTATCGTGGACAGGCGGTGAGCTATGACAAACGACGTTCTGCCCACCGTGAGCTTATCCATCGCGTTCTGGACAAGTATCTCAGTGCGCGTATCGACGGAGCTCGTCGCCTCGTCGAGTATGAGCAGGGGCGCGTCCTCTATCATCGCGCGCGCGATCGTCACGAGCTGACGCTGTCCCGCGGAGATGGACGCCTTGTCGTCAAGCACCGTCTTGTAGCCGCCCGGCAGCGTGCGTATAAAGTGGTCGAGCCCCACAGCCTTGCAGGCGGCGACGACGTGCTCCTCCGTGACGCCCTCCTTGCTGTACGCTATATTCTCGAATATAGTGCCCTCGAACAGCCACGTGTCCTGCAGCACCATACAAAATAGATCGTGGACCTCGCTGCGCGTCATCTCCGACGTAGGCACGCCGTCGACGGATATCACGCCCCCGTCGAGCTCGTAAAAACGCATGAGCAGATTGACTATCGTCGTCTTGCCCGCGCCCGTCGGACCGACGATTGCGACCTTGCGGCCGGCGGCGACGTGCGCGTTGAAGTCCTTAATTATCAACTTGTCGGGCTCGTAGCCGAACTTGACGTGCTCAAATTTCACCTCGCCGCGCGCGGACGCCGCCCTGTTCCCGCCGGAGGCCTTTGGCTCGGTCGCCATTTCCGTCTCGTCAAGCAGCTCGAATACGCGCTCCGACGCGGCGGCCGTCGATTGCAGTGACGTGGCGGTCTGAGCTATCTGCGAGAGCGGCTGCGTAAAGTACCGCACGTACAGTATGAACGCCACGACGATTTCAAAGCCGATATTCCCGTTCATCGTCATAAGCGCGCCCACGACGCACACCGCGACGTAACCGAAATTCCCGATGAACCCCATGAGGGGCATCATTAGCCCCGACAGGAACTGTGATTTCCAGTTATTCTCGTATAACTGCCCGCTCAGCTTGTCAAACGTCTTTTTGGCCGCGCGCTCGCCGTTGTACGCCTTTACGATGTTGTGGCCTGTGTATATCTCCTCGATGTGCCCGTTTATATCGCCCAAATACCGCTGGTTGTTCCTGAAGTATTTTTGCGAACGTTTGATTATAGTGAACATAAATATGAACCCTATGGACGTGGAGACTATCGCCACTACGGCGAGGATCGCGTTTTCTATGAACATCATGAGGATGGAGCCCAAGAACATCGTCGCCGCCGTCACGAATTGGCCCAAGCTCTGGTTGAGCGACATACCTATAGTGTCCGTGTCGTTCGTTACGCGGCTTATGGTGTTCCCGTGCGTCGTGGAATCAAAATATTTAAGAGGAAGCTTGTTGATTTTTGTCGATATGTCCGTGCGCAGGCGCTTGCTGATGCTCTGCGAGACGTTTGCCATTATGCGGCTCTGCACGAACAGCAGCACGGACCCTCCGGCGTACATCGCGAGCAGGCCGGCGCACATGGACGTCACGGCGGCAGTGTCGATCTTTGTGCGCAGCCCTTCTATTATGGTTCCGGTCACGTTCTTTATTATGTCGGGCCCGATGAGCGTCGTGACTGTGCCGCCCATCGCGCATATCACGGCGATTATAAACAGATACACGTACCGCCCGCTGTAATCGGCGAGCCTCGACCACGACTTTTTGAAATCGCGCGGTTTCTCGCCCGCCATGGGCATACCGCGCCCGGGGGGGCCGCCGAAGCCGCCCTGACGTCTCTGCTCGCCGGCTTGCTGCCGCCGCCCGTCTTCTCTGCCGCTCATGCGCCCAACTCCTCTCTGGATAGCTGCGAGTAGGCGATCTCGCGATATACCTCGCAGTCACGCATCAGCTCGTCGTGCGTGCCCGAACCGACGAGCAACCCGTCGTCGAGCACTATGATCCTGTCGGCGTCCCGTATCGTGCCTATGCGCTGGGCGACGATGAGACTCGTCACGCCGTGCGTGTCGCGTTTGAGCGCCGCGCGCAGCTCGCGATCCGTCCTGTAGTCTAGCGCGGAGAACGAATCGTCGAACACGAGTATCTCCGGGTCGCGGTATATGGCGCGCGCTATCGACAGGCGCTGCTTCTGTCCGCCCGAGATGTTCGTGCCGCCCTGCGATACGAGCGCCGAGTATCCGCCGTCCATATCCTCTATAAAATCCGCGGCCTGCGCCGTCATGGCGGCGCGCGACACGTCCTCCGGGATCGCCTCGCCGCCCGCGCTGTCGCCGAACGCTATGTTCGACGTGACGTCGCCCGTGAACATAACGGCCCGTTGCGGTATGTATCCGATTTTTTTCCGCAGCGCCTCCTGCGTGTATTCGCGCACGTCGACGCCGTCGATAAGTATTTGCCCCTCCGTGGCGTCGTAAAATCTCGGCACGAGGTTTATCAGCGTGCTCTTTCCGCTGCCCGTTGAGCCGATGAACGCCACGGTTTCGCCGCCGCGCGCCGTGAAGCTGATGTCGCGCAGCACGTAATCCTCGGCGTCGGGGTACCGGAAGCTCACGCCCCTGAACTCGACGTCGCCGCGCACGCCCTCCGGCGAGGACGACGCCGCGCCGTCGCGCAGCTTTGGAACGGTGTCCAGCACCTCGTTTATGCGCTTGGCCGACACCGCCACGCGCGGCCCCATTACAAATATCATCGTGAGCATCATAAACGACATGAGCACCTGCGTCGCGTACTGCGAGAACACTATCATCTCTGAAAAGACGACCGCCTTGTCAGAGAGCGCCGCCGACTCTATGAGGAACGCGCCTATCCAGTATATACCCAGCGTCAGCCCGCTCATGATGAGGCGCATACACGGATTGAATACCGCCATGACCCTGTGTACGGCGAGGTTGTTGTCCGTGAGATCTTCGTTCGCCTGTTCGAACTTCTGTTCTTGATACTCCTCGGCGTTATACGCCCGCACGACGCGTATCCCCGTGAGGTTTTCGCGCGTGACGCGCGTGATATTGTCCGTGAGCGTCTGTATCCTGCGAAATCGCGGGTGCGCGTACGACATAACGCTCGCGATGATGACGACGAGCGATACGACGGAACCCCCTGTCAGCGTCAGCCACTCCCAGCTCCCGGCGGACACCTTGGCGAGCGCCCACACCGCCATTATGGGCGCCTTGATCACCACCTGCAGTCCCATGGCTATGAGCATCTGCACCTGAGTTATGTCGTTCGTAGTGCGCGTTATGAGGCTTGCCGTGGAGAAGCTGTTTATCTCCTCCATCGAGAAGTCGGACACGCGCGTGAATATATCCGAGCGCAGACGCATTGAGAACCCCGCGGCGAGACGCGCGCCCAGAAGCCCGACGAGCACCGCGGTCGCCGCGCTGGCGAGCGTGATGAGCAGCATTCCTACGCCCGCCGACCATATATCGCTCATTGTGCCGTCCGGCGTCTGAAGGACGCGCGTTATCTCCTCCATGTAGTCCGGCAGCTCAAGATCGAGCCACGTCTGTGCGACAGTGAGCGCGAGACACACCGCCACGACGAGCAGCTCCCTCGCCGACAGGCGCCTGAGTACCTTCAGCATACGCTCACCTCCGCGAGCGCGCCGAGAGGTATGTCGCCGAGATTGACGTCCTGCGTCGCGTCTACGGCGTCGAACGTCTTGTACTCGTAGCCCTTAGCCTCTATCACCACGTCGTACTTGCCCTCCGCGAGATCCGTAAACCAGAAGTCGCCGAACTCGTCCGTCGTGGTAAACCACGTCTTGCCGCCGTTTGTACAGCGTACCTTCGCGCTCTCTATTATCTCTTTTTCCACGGGGTCGTAGACCGTTCCGGCGATAAAGCGGCCCGGTATGTTGCGGTAGAACACGCGCGGCCGGCATCCGGTCTCCGGCTTTCGCACCGTGGCGCCTGTGATGAAATCGCCCAGCTCCGTCTCCTCGCCGAAGCCAAGGGCGTCGGTCGGGCACGCCTCGACGCAGCGCGGCAGCTTGTAGCCGTTATCGAGCAAATGCGCGCAGCCCGTACACTTCTGGCAGATATTCAACTCTTCGTTATAGTAAATGGCCTCGTACGGACACGCCTCCTGACAGGCCCTGCACCCGGAGCACTTTTCCGGTTCGAGCATAACAAAGCCGTCGTCGCGCCTATAAAACGCGCCGTTGGGACACGCCTCCATGCACGCCGCCCTCTCACAGTGGTTGCACATCTGCGCTATATAATGTATCTTCACCTTTGGTATAGTGCCGCCGACGTTCTCGCGCAGCTTCACCCAAAACTGCCCGATCTCCGGCTGCGGCCTCGAATACGGCGCCCAGTCGTTGCCCACATGCTCGTCCTTGCAGGCGAGCTGACAGTTATAACAGCCGTTACACTTAGACACGTCAACGGTAAACACCTTCGACATCCGTTATGACCTCCCGCATTTGATTTGCACTTATTATATATCGCCTACACGTCAAATGAGTGAACAAAATATGAATAAACGCCACTTTTTACCGCCAGTCAAACACACGCGCCTTTGACCGCCCGCCTGGCGGTTGTGCCTGTATAACCGCCGCTTTCAGCATGTGGAGCGCTTGGGTCAGAGTCCGGCGCGGGCAGGCTATGTTTATGCGCTGGAAGCCCTTGCCGCCTGTGCCGAACATTGTGCCGCAGTCTAGCCAGAGCTTGGCCTTGTGTACGATGAGGTCGTTGAGCGCCTGCGTGCCGAGGCCCAGGGCGCGGAAGTCCAGCCACATGAGGTACGTGCCGTCCGGCTCTATCAGATTGACGCGCGGCAGCTCCGTATTGAGAAAAGCGCGCAGGCAGTCGAGATTTCCTTTTATATATGCAAGAAGCTCGTCGAACCACGCGGCGCCGTCACGAAGCGCGGCGCGGCACGCGACGAGCCCGGGCGCGCAGACCTGACTGAGCCCCGTGCCGTAATACGACTTCACGAACAAGCGGCGCAGACGGGGGTTCGATATGAACGTGTTCGCGATGTGGAGACCCGCGATGTTGAACGATTTCGAGGGCGACGTGCCCGTTATCGTCATGTCGGCGAACTCGGGGCTTATGCCCGCGAAGACGGTGTGCCTGTGGCCGGGGAACACGAAGTCCTGATGTATCTCGTCGGAAAACACTGTAACGCCGTTTTTTGAACAGATGCGGCCGAGAGCTTCGAGTTCGCCGGGCGTCCACACTCTGCCGACGGGATTGTGCGGGCTGCACAGCAGAAACAGCTTTACCCTCTCGCGTACGATTTTGCGCTCAAAATCGTCGAGATCGATCTCATAGCGTCCGTCCGACAGGCGCAGCTCATTTACTATCAGCCTGCGCCCCGAGCCTGTGACAGAGTCGGCGAACGGGTAATAGACCGGCTGCTGGATGATTACGGCGTCTCCGGGCAGCGTCACGGCATGTACCGCGGCGCACAAGGACACGACGACGCCCGGCGTTTTGACGAGCCAGTCCGCCTGAGTCCGCCAGCCGTGGCGACTCTCAAACCAGCCGTAAACGGCGTCAAAGTAATCGTCGGTGGGCTCCGAATAGCCGAAGATCCCGTGCCTGACGCGCTCGGAGAGAGCGTCGAGCACGCACGGGGGCGACTGGAAATCCATGTCGGCGACCCACATCGGCAGCAAATCGTCCGGCTTGCCGCGCCGCGCCGCGTGGTC
>JAISBX010000052.1 GCA_031265965.1 Oscillospiraceae bacterium
TCCGTCGCGCCGAACGCCGTCAAGAGCGACGTCGCCCACGCTGCGACAGCCGTCCAAAATTTCCTGCTTGATAACTTCTGCTTCCAATCAATTTTCATGTTGTACCTCCCGCAGTACACGTGCAGGAGCACGTCACCTTACCGGGCACATATGGCGTTGTATGCCATTGCCAGCTACCCTGCGGCCACGCTGGCGCACTGCCGTACTCGGTCGTTTCCTCCACCGTCTTCACGCGCACTACGCGCCCCTCGGCGTCGTACTCCGTCTCTGTCGTGATTGTTTTCTTCATTGCTAAACCCCTCCTATTCGTTCCACGCAATGGATGCGTTCGCCCACATGACAGCCTCTTCGAGCCTCGTGTACGCAAGCGACCTTTCGTGGCTGTTCGGACAACATCTTTCGATGAGATAATTGAAGGCCTTTGCGCAGTCCCTTATTTGCGTGTACCGCTCCGACTGATTGCCCTTCGGCTCGTGATACATGTAAACTCGTTCAATAAAGTTGCCCATTGGCTCACTGTTCATAGTCTATACCCCTCCTAAATCGTCGTTGTCGCCGCTCTCCGGCTTTGCCAAGTAGTGCTTCCCGCTCCCGTCGTCAGGCACGCGAAGGCCGTTGTCGTTTAATGACTTGTCCCTAAAAATGTTCTGTGTGATGTACCCACCGTTGATAAACACCGTGACAAAACTGATGAGCGCCATCACCATGTCGGAAAGCGTCTCGCGCCCGGCATACGCCATCGCAAAGTTGAGCAGCACCGACAGTGCCATGAGCGCCCAGCTCATCACGCACATTATTTTGCTAAACTGCACCCTGCGCCGTATCGCCGACTCGTGCTTTCCTTTTTTCTTGCTCATTTCCGACGCCACCACCCTGCCTCTCGCTTCCCAAGCAAATACTGCCAGCGCGTAATGCCGCGTTTGGACAAGTACCCGCCCCTATTGCGGGAAGTATATTTGCCCCATGCGCGTATAGGATAAAACAAAGCATACAGTGGGAAATAAACCAGCACGCACAGGGCTTTAGCCGCACGGTCGTACTCTCCATCGACAAGCCGAAGCATTATGAACCCGTAGAACTGTACCGCCAGCACCAGCAGTATGATATGCCCCACGCTCATCCCGGCACCTCCTCCGCGCCGCACGGCGGCTCGCCCTCATAGTCCACGACCATGCCCCGCTTCGCCAGCTCCTCCAGAATCAAATCCGTGACCGCCTCAATCGAGAGCGGGTATATGCCCCGCCGCTCGTCGTTCGCCTGTTGCGCCAATATTTCCATCTGTCTCCTCCTTACAGGTATCCGGCAATATTTGGCCTCCCCGTTTACTGTGTCGCGCAGTACGCTAGGAAGCTGCGCGTCCGGGTCGCCGCTCATCCCGACGCCCCCGCCCGGAAGTCGGCCAGCGCCTTTTTGTATGCCCGGAGCGCCGTCACCGCCGCGCGCTGCCAAATCGCTATGCCCTGTGGGCGCGTCCCGTCCGTCAGCCCGAGCCTTACCGCCTCCGCGTACTCGTCAGGAGCCAGCCTGTCCGACACGCCGAGCTTGTCCTGTCTCGCGCTCCAGCGGCTCATGTGGGCATCAAATTGTTCGTCTGTCATGTCCTCGTCCCCCTCAATTTTGTATGGCGGCCTATACGCCCCCGCAATCAACGACAGAGCACGCGTCTTACGCGCGACGCACCCGCCGTTCGCCTGTGAACCCTTCTCGTCATACGCAGTATTGCCCTCGATACACACAGCCGTCTTTGCCGCCGCATTGACCGATATGCACCCGCCGACGTGTTCGAGCCTGTCAGGCTTGCCGTCAAAGTCGAACAAAACAATATCGCCCGGGCGTATGTCTTTTGTGGCGACCCATGCGCCGCGCTTCTGTGCCCATGCCCGGAGCTCGGTGCAGGAATAGATGTCCGGCGCGGCGTCCTTGCCGAACCCCACGGCACGTAATCCGGCGATCTGGGTTGCCAGACACCACGGCTGCCCTTGAAAGCTCGGGTACACCATGTTCCAATACTTCACGCGGTTGCTCCCCGCCGGGGACTCCGTGACGCGTGCCGCCGCTTCCGCCTCAAGCCACGCGATGAACTCTTTTGCCGTCTGGCTCATTCTCCCGCCTCCCCTATCGTTATTCTATCGAGCCGGTGGTGTGCGCTCTTCGTGCTCTGTTCGACCGACGACAGGCGCTCCGCGAACTGCGTGTACCGCTCGTCGTAGTGCTCCAGCTTGCGGTTGAGCCCGTCCATCTGCGACTTTATGTAGCCGATCTCCGTCAAGATGGTTCCCATCTCCCGAGCCGTCGTTGTGTCGTCGGACTTCTGCCCGCGCCGGAACGCAAGAAACGTGAACACTACCATTAGCGTTGGCGACAGTATTGCCAAAATCTCAGGTATACTCATATAAAAATCTCCTATCGCGCCTCTTACCGCATATCAAACCCCGAAACACTCCCGGTACCGATAATCGTAAAAGTAGAAATGGTTGTAGCGCTGCCGGGCAACGATGCCGTAACACTGCCGTCCGATGTATATAGGCCGCTGCCGTATTGCCCCCAGTTCCTGTAATTGTTGTTGGTAATCTGGTTGTACGTATTGCCTGTGCCGATGATGTACAGCGCGAAACCGGTGAACGTCGCGCTCTTGCCGCCGAACACGCACGATACGCGGGAGTTAGTGACGTTGGCTAAATATATGCCATAAGCGTATCCGCCGCTGCTGCCGTTGCTGACGGTGTTGCCTGTGACAGAGTTGTTGTCGCTGCCGCTGAGATACATCCCGTAGCAGATGCCGACAGCACTATTGTTGGCAATTACGTTGCCGGTGATGGTGCAATGATCGCCGCTGGACAATATTCCGTAGCACAGGTCGTTAGTGGCGCTTCCGCTGTTGCTGTTGAGTATCACATTGCCGCTGATGACGTTGTAAGGAGCGTTATTGTCTATGCCCCTGCTGCTTAGGGCACTGGTGCTGTTGCTAATAATATTGCCTTGGACGACGTTGTAGCTGGCGGTACCAATAAGAAGTATCCCCTCATTTCCGTTGCCTGTATCGCTGTTGCTGATTGTATTGCCCGCAATGACGTTGTTTTTGCTACCGTTGCAGTCAACCCCAAAACTGGACAAAACAGCGCTATTTGTGAACGTATTGGCTATGACGGAATTGCCGTTGCTATTCCCAGTCATTGAAACACCTCTGCAGTAGCTATTTCCGGCGGTGGTGCCCGCACTGGTGTTAGTGAAAATGTTTCCCTCGATAACATTGCTACAATTTTCAGAATTAAGATATACTCCGTAACAACTGCCGGAGGTACCGACCGCACTCGTGCTGACCCTATTGCCACGGATGACGTTGTGACTGCTTGAATAGTTAAGATACACCCCAAACACGGTACCATTTCCGCTATTTTCAACTGTGTTGTCTAGGATAGCGTTATTGTCGCTGAATGCAGCATCGAGGGTTATGCCAAAGCAATTCACGGAAGCACCTGTACTGTTACTAACCGTATTGTAGTCAGCCACGCAGTCGGTGCAGCCGTTAAAGAATATTCCATGGCTGGATTGGTTGCTGCTGGCGTTGTCGCACAGGGTGCCTGTGACGGTGACATGGTTGCTTTCGGCGACATATATCCCATAACTGACACCCACCGTCGGTGACATACCGTTTGCAAGCGTCAATCCCTCAATAGCGTTGTTACTGCCCGAGAGATAGACCACAGCGTTATTGCTCTTCGCGTCTGCGGCGGCGGCGCTGCTGTTTCTCGTCCCCGTCATCCGCAACACCGTAATTCCCGCACCGGAGCCCGTGACTTTGATGTTGTTGCGCTCAATCGCCCACGGCTTTGAGAGTATGTACGTGCCGTCGAGTATCTTTATCTCGCCGCCCACAGCGGAGATTGACGTGAGCGCAGAGGCGAACATCGCGCTGTCGTTGGAGCCGTTACAGAGAAAATCAACATCGGATGCCGTATAACCCGCGTTTGTCGTGCCTATGACAACGCGCGCCGACCTCTTGCCCGTACTGCCGCCGAACGCAGTTATTACCGGCATAACATCACCCTCCTACCTTGCTCGCCAGATACATACATTGCTCGTCTGGCTTTATAAGTATGTTGTAATCTATTAGCACATCGAACCCGAGTACGAGCCCGCAGTTGTGGTACGCCGCCGGCGCCGATCCGTCGTATAGCCGTGCCAGCTTCCCAATTATGCAGTCCAGCCCTTTCAACGGTTCAAGCGTGTCGGATTTGAAATCTACATCGACCGAGACGCGGCGCGTCTTCAGCTCGCCGTTGAATGTCCCCATTGTTGCGCTGCCAAAAGGTTTTAACCCTAGTGATTCAACGAGCTCCGGCGCGATAATCGAGTGCTGCGCCCCCGTGTCTATCATGGCGTAGATCTGCGTCTCCTTGCCGTTTGCCTGCAAATAGCACGGCAGCGACGGCGATATATTTTTGAAAATCGGTATCTTGAATGCTTTCATCGCTGTCTCGTTCTCCTCATAAATGACGTATGCTTCGTTCGGGTTCTTCGTGGCCGAGAAGCTTTTCAGGCCGTCCGCGATTGCCGCGCCGTTCGCCGCCAGCGTTATCTCCGCGTCCGTGGACTCGTACTCCTGCTCGACTATGCCGTAGTTCGCGCTGTCAAACGACATTTTCAGCGACAGCCGCCCCGGCTCGCAATGGATATCCGACAACGAGATGAATGCGGGGCTTTCAAAATTCTCCTTGTCGATTAGATCGTCCCAATACACCGTCTGCCAGATGAAATACCGGCGCGCCTCGGCGGGCATGACCTCTAACCGGACGTCGAACTTCTGTGCCTCCACATTGCGCAGCTGCCCCGTGATGTGCATTTTAACGCGCGTATTGCGCCCCCTCCTGCTCATCGCTGCCCCTCGTGGTTGAATCTGTCCGGCGGATCGGGCGTGAACGCATTCAGGTTGCGCTCGCGGTCGTATTGGTAAAAACTGCCCTGTGTGCAGAACGTTCCGAAATACAGGCTCCCGTCGGGCGCGAACGTGATGGGCGTCTTTGCTGCCCCCGAGCCGCTCGCGCAATGCCGCGATGTACCGGCGCCGGGATTGACCTCCCACAAGTGCCATGTCACATTGTCGAGCGTCGTGTAATCCAGCTCGCAAGTGTTAGGGCCCTCTAGGCTAGCGTCGGCAAGCCCGTGATTAGTCAGACAAAAAAGAGATCCGTTCGTAAAATATGGCGTACACACCCAACTTGACGACATAGGCCCCTGAGCCTGCAGCCAATTAGGCGGCGGGGCTAAATCGCACACCGGGTCGACGACGAACGACTTGCTTAGGCTTGCCGACGCCAAATCAATGACGGCGCAGCGGTATCCGTCCGTCGCCATATACACGATATATCCGTTGCCGTCCTGCATGATCGGCGCGTGATTGCTCACGCGGCCCCCTCCCACTGCTTTCGGCAATGCGAGTGTCGTGACGCCCGGCGCGGATATAGGCGGTGCACTCAAAACTGTGCGGTTATATACGATCCCCATAAATCGAGCCCCCTATTGGTAATGCGCCCCATAGCTCTGCCATCCGGCGGAGTTCGGAGCGGACAGGAGTGTCGCGGCCGCCATTCTCGTGATGGTTATCGGGATATCGATCGTCGGTACGGCTCCGTCTGCGAAGACATACAGCTGTCCATCATCATACATCCCTGAAAGGTTTGCCGCCTGCGCCGCAAAATTTTGGTCTTGCATCAGCTCCGTACCCGAGAGGATAAAAACATCGTCGGCGTTGAAAAACGGATCGGAGAGTTGCTGCTGTGAGTAGCCCTGCGCCTGTATCCAATCGGCTGCAAGCAGTGTCGCATAAATATACAATACGTTGTATACCGACTCGCCCTGCGGCCCTGTCGGACCGGTTTCACCCGTCAGCCCCTGCGAACCTTGCGGTCCCTGCGTGCCCGTCGGCCCCGTGTGGCCGGTAGCCCCTGTCGCGCCCGTCGCCCCTGTCGCGCCGGTCAGCCCCGTAGGGCCTGCGGTGCCCTGCGCGCCGGTTTCGCCTATTTGGCCTGTCGGACCTGTAGCGCCTATCGGGCCCGTAACGCCCTGCGGCCCCTGAGCTCCTTGCGCCCCTGTTGGGCCTGTATATCCTGTTGGTCCTTGAATGCCTTGCGCGCCAGTAGCGCCCGTCGCTCCCACGTTGCCCTGAACGCCTTGAATGCCCTGCGCGCCGGTGGGGCCGGTTTCGCCTTGAATGCCCTGCGGCCCTTGTTCTCCCGTAGGGCCTGCGGTGCCCTGCGCGCCGGTCGCCCCTGTCGGGCCGGTTGCTCCAGTGGCTCCCGTCGCGCCGGTATCGCCTTTTGCGCCGATGGGGCCTGTGTAGCCCGTCGGCCCTTGAATACCCGCAACGCCTGTCGGCCCCGTTTCGCCCGTCGGGCCGGTTTCGCCCTGCGGCCCCATGAGCGGCCCTATGTCCGTCCACGCGCCCGAATCAATATCCCACAGATATATCGTGTTGGTCTCCGGTGTCCCGACGGCGTAAGCGTCCCCAGCCGAGCCCGTAGGATGCGCAGCCTGCAAGTCCGCGAGCGACGGATATATCCCCAGCACTTGGAAATCGTGGCCGTCCGCACCCGTGGGGCCCCTGTTGCCCGTCGGCCCTGTTACACCTGTCGGGCCCTGAATACCTTGTGCTCCTGTCACTCCCGTAGGCCCTGTCGGACCGGTTTCGCCCGTCAGGCCGACAGGGCCGAAATCGCCCGTCGGCCCCTGAACGCCTTGAATGCCCTGCGGCCCTGTAGCTCCCACCGCGCCCGTAGGCCCCTGTGAGCCTGTTGCGCCCGTAGGCCCAACCGAGCCTTGCAGCCCCTCGACGCCCTGCGCGCCGGTGGGCCCCGTAATGCCCTGCGGCCCCTGCGTTCCTGTCGCCCCTGTCGGGCCTTGACTACCCTGCGCGCCCGTAGCGCCCGTAGGCCCTGTCGGACCGGTTTCGCCAGTTTCACCTTGAGTTCCCTGCGGGCCTGTATATCCTGTCGGCCCCGTGTATCCCTGCGGGCCTGTCACACCGATAGTCCCCTGCTGTCCCGTCGGGCCTGTCGGCCCCGTTTCGCCTTGAACACCTTGGACCCCCTGCGGCCCTGCCGGCCCGACTATGCCCTGCGGCCCTGCCGAACCGGTAATGCCTCGAACACCCTGCGCGCCTGTCGCGCCGGTTGCGCCCGTTGCTCCTGTCGCACCAGTAGGCCCGATTACGGATATGGACTCCCACTCCATATCGTCGGTATCCCAGAAATACAGCTCGTAGGAATCCGGCGGCCCGACCTTGTATACGTCGCCCGCCTCGCCTGTCGGATGGGCGGCGATCAAAGCCTCAAGCGTCGCGTAATCGCCGAGCACGGTAAACCCCGAGCCCTGATCCCCTTTTTGACCTTTGAGCGAGCGCAGCCACTCTATTTCCGTACCGCTGAATCCATGTTTACGGGCGAGCTCATAGGCCGACACATATCTAAGAGGGTTGCGCGCAAAACCGAAAACACCGTCTTGTCTATCCATTTGCAATTGCCCCCCTGATCGGCACATAATACCCCTGCGCGGGATGGTACGTATTCAGAAACCACGCCTTGAACCGCCGGAACTCGGCCTCAAAATACGCGCTTGTATTGTTGTACTTTTCGTACTCGCCGTTGGCGAATTCTATCTGTGCTT
Source organism: Oscillospiraceae bacterium (assembly GCA_031265965.1). Next base: position 7,663 of record JAISBX010000052.1, read on the forward strand.
TCAGATGAAGATCATATATCGTGTCGAACGGCATACCCACGAGAACGGCGGCGTTTGCGTCGTCGGGCATTTTGTAGTCGAACAGCTCGGCATCGTCCCCGACAAGGACATTGAGCCATATATCGCCGTCGAGCGCCGCGAGCTTCGCCGCTTTCCACTCATCGGTAAAGCTGTTGGGGCAGACGTCATCGACCGCCGCGATAATCGCCGCCACCGTCCGCGCCATCAGACGCACCCCGCCGCATAACTTAAATTGTTCCAGAGCCCGGTATCGGACTTGTCCCCGACAAGGAGCGCAAGAGCCGCCATTTTCAGTGCGTCAGTTTTCCGCCCGGTCTTGTCGTAAGCGACGGTCAGGTTCTGATACAGCAGCGAGCCCCACGCCGCCGCGTCCTGAATGTACACATTATCCTGCCGCGCCGTGATGGACAGCGCCATCTCGCCGTAATCTATGACGCGCGCCCACTCGACGCGCAATTGTTCAGTGGCGCATATGCCCTCGCGCACCGGGCGCGCACGACCGTCAATGGCGGCTCCGTACCAGTGCATGGCGGCCTCGTACCACGGCTCGCGCAGCTGCGGGCATTCCAGGCAGGCGCGCTCGAACCACTCTGCGGCGTCGTCGCGCTTCCCGAGCGCGTCATAGCACCGCCCGATGAATCTCATGCTCGCGCACCGCTCCGGCGCCCACCGCGCGCTTTTTAGGCTAAGGTGCCGCTCCAGCGTCTTTATCGCCTTATTCCACATACACCGGTACATATACTCGCGCCCCAGATAATGCGTGTTGCGGTCGTCCTGCGGATCCTCCTTGACGCTCATTTCCAACAAAGGCAGATAGTCCGAGCGGCTTTTAGCGTTGTCCGCGTGGTGCTCGCACGTAAAGCCGGGTATGTACACCGATTTTACGTCGCTCTTGCCATCAGTCCGCGTCAAGACCTCATGTACTGGGTGCGTCCACTCGAACACGCCCGGCGCGTGTATCTTCTCACGCGTAAATGTGGCACCCTCGCTGTCGTCGGCGTTGTAGCTCCACACATAGCGGTAATGCCCCTGCTCCGTCACTCCCGCGTCCCACACGGATTCAACGGCGGCGCGCCAGCCCGGCGTCAAAAGCTCGTCTAGGTCAAAACACACACAGACGTCGGCTTCCGGCGACACGAGCTCCAAAGAACGGTTGCGCGCGACATCGAACCGCCACGGGGATATGTCCGCCTCAGTGACGCTCGCTCCGAGCTCGCGCAGTTTGGCGACCGTACCGTCTGTAGAGCCCGTGTCCAGCACAACGATTTCATCAGCTTCAAGTGCCGACTTCATAAAGCTCTCGCAGAATTTCTCCTCATTTTTTGCTATTGCGTAAACAGATACGAACATAATCTATCCTCCACCCACAGGCAGCGGCGCGGCGAACTGCACAGCCGCCGCGCCGCCGTCGTTCAGCTCAGTGTCGTCGCACCGGGAATGCCGCCGCAGGCGACAAAGCGCCAGTCGACGAATCCCGCGTTGTACATCGCGTCGCCGTACCAGATGTTGGCCTGCGTCTCTGGGTCGTACTCGGAACGTACGCGGAGCCCTTCCCAGTCGCCCCAGACTGCGGCGTTAGCCGAAACGAGATACTTGCTGTCGAGCAGTATCCACGGCTGCGCGCCGCTCGCGATGTACTTGTCGAGGTTCGGCAGCACCATCACGTTCCAGCGCCCGAACTGCCAGTTGAACGCATTGGAGCTGTCCGTAGGCTTCTGATACGAGCCGACGACCTCGAACACCGAGTTTATCAGGTTCGCGTCGTTCGGAATGATGATGGTGTCCATCTTTATCCCGAGGCGGTTTTCGGTGTCGCCCTCGAACTTCTGCGCCGCCGAAGCGACGAGTCCAAGATCGGCGGCCGAGAAACTGTTGGAAAACGCGTTGCTTTGCGTACGGGACGGTTTGACGACCGACGGGTGCGCCGTATCGAACAGCGGCCTTTTGTCCGCCGTCGTAATGTCGAACGTGAACTTGCCCTTCTTGAAAGACGAGTGCCCCTGCGTCGCTTCGCCGTACAGCCGCGTCGCGAACTCGTCGCGCCCCACGTAGTACGAGTTGGTAAAAGCTTTCGTGCGGTTGCGGAGGTCCGTGAACCTCCCGAACTTTATGAGCAGCCGCGAGATTTCGAGTTTCTTGCCCCACTCGACATAGCCCACGTCCTTGGGCGGCGTCTCCTGAAAACCATCTACCGCGTGCGGTTCCTTTTCTCCGCGCGGCTCGAACTCGCGCAGAGCCGTTATCCCGCCGAAAGCGAGCTTGTAGTCCTTGCCGCCGTCCATCATGTTAAAGAGCTTTTTGGCGTCGGACTCGGCCTCCGCAACTCCCGCCGTCTGCTCGACGAGCGTCTTGATAGGCGCCTGATATTTGCCGAACAGCGTATCGGTAACGCCGCCGGACACTGTAACTGTTACACCAGCCATAGTTATATTCCCTCCTACTTTAAGCGGATGGCCCCGTAGGCCCCTGCGCGCCGATGAAGCTGAAATGCCCGCGTACCGTGCTGCCGAGCGTGTTGCCGTCGAACGCAGTCACGATAAACGCGCCGACCGCCGTACCGTCCACTCCGAGCCCGGACGCGGAGATCTCCAGCCCTGCGCCCACCGCCAGCGACGCCACCGCCGCAGTCAGCTCCGTCTCATACTCCGCGCTGGGCACCACGCGCGCCAGCGGCATAAGGTCGCCGTCAGCCGCAATCGTGCCGCGGTGCATGGATATGTACTCGGGAGCCGTCGTCAGCGCCGCCGTAAGCGGTTTGACGAGCCCGGCAGAGGCGTCGACCGCCACGGCCTGCCCAATCTCATAAGTTCCCGCCGCCGTCGCCTTGAACTCGTGGGGCGGCAGGGGAATCATGGTAGTGCTGTAATACTTAAACATGAGCAATGTCCTTTCGTGTTAAATCTTATTTTCCGCGTAAGCTTTGCATATGTCCTCGTAGGACATATCAGTGCCGAGCACATCCCTATACGCCTTAACTATGTCGTCCGGCACTTCCGCCGGCGCGCCGCCGCGCTGCTGTGTGCGCGTGAGGTGCTGTTTGCTCCTAGCGAGCTTCGTGGCCTCGGCGGCGGCGGTATTGGCGCGCTTCGATTCGATTTCCTCGTCATATGTCAGGCGGTACGCGTCGATGAGCGTCAGCCCTTTGTCCATCACGTAAGCGCGCAGCACTTCGGACTTGTCCAGCTTTAGCAGGTCATCGATAGACTTCACGGACGGGTCGTAGCGCCCTATCTGTGTTATCTGCTCGGCGACCTCCGTCTCGGCGCGCGTTGTACGCGCCTGCCGTTCCGCCGCTTCCGCCTGTTGCAGCACGCTCGCCGCTTTCTGGAATGCCGGGGTCTGCTCCACAAGCGCGTTGAACGCCTCGGGCGTCAGCTCGCCGTTCGCAAAACCCTCTCGGGCGGTCTCGAAAGCGCGTGCCGCGCGGTACTTCTCCAGCGTATCAATGTCGGCTATCGGTTTTCCGCTCTCGGGGTCGGTTATCCCCAGCGATTTAACCGTGGACTCCAGCCGAGCGCGCTCTTCGCGCCTAGCGGCGTCCGTCGCCGCGTCGATCCTAGCCTTTACTCGCGCCTCGTTCTGACGCCTGCGCTCCGCGTTACGTGCGTTGCGCGCGTGATTTGCCGCGTCGTCGTCGGCGCCGGATTGTTCTTTGGCGCCCGGTTTGTCACCGTCGCTGTTGGCGCCGCCGCTCCCGGACGCGTCTGTTTCATCGTCGTCGGCGCCATCATCGCTATCGTCGCTGTCACCGTCGCCGCTCCCGTCAGGGGGCGCGTCATCGCCGCCGCCCTCGTTCGGGGTAGTGCCCGCCTTATCGTCCGGAGTAATTTCCTCGCCGCCCTTGTCTGCGGCGGTATCGTCAGCGCCCTCGTTTGGCGCGTCGAGCCCAAAAGCCTCAAAGGCCTCGGCGTCGATAATCATGTCTCCACTCATTGTTATAAATCTCCTTCACATTTTTGCCCTGTTGTTGGGTACTATTTTTACGCTGTCAGTGCGTCACTTGCTTTTGCCGGTGCGTAGGTCTTTGCCGCGGTAAGTCTTTACCGCGCGCGTGGTGTCGGTCTTCTGCATTGAGGGCTTGATATTCTGCGACGCCCCTTGGCCGATTTTGCCGACATACGGATTACTCTTTTCCGCCACCGCTATCACTCCTTCCGTCTCTGAGATATGACATGCCGCGCCATTTTTGCCCTTTCGGCTTGGGTGTCGCCGTTTTTGCCCGTCGGCACGGGTGATATTTACATCAGGCCTGATGGCCCTCCCTGAATGGCTTGTTGCCCTAGCGAGCGCTCGACATCTCGCGCCGCGTCGTTGCGCGCCGCCTCGTCGATCTTGATTTCCAGTTCCCGCTGGGATTGCGCCTTCTGCGCTTGCATCTGCCGCGCTTCCTGCTGCTGTTGCGCTTGAAGCTGTTGCTGCTGCATTGCCTGTTGCTGTGCCTGCTGCTGCTCCATGCGCTGCCGCAGCGCCGACACTAGGCGCTCGGAGCCCGGATAATGCAACTCCCTCATCTCCTGCCAGAACAGCAGTTGCGAGAACGGGTCCTGCGGACTGCCGAAAGTGCCCGAGGCGTAGAAGTTATACATATCGCTCCAGCGCGCCTCGCGGTTGTTTGCGAATGAGGCGTCCGCGTCGCACGAAAATAGAAAATCGTCGTTCCACTCGTAGCCCCCGGTTCCGTCGTCGCGCAGGAAGTAATATCTCGAAAATGTTTTGTATGTCGAATCCCCGCTCTCGTCCGTCGCGGCGACCGAAATAGCCTTGTCCGTGTACGCGAGCCGGAACTTGAAAATGAGCTCGAATATGTGCGCCCACGCGGCGCGTTTCATTGCCCGGCGCGATTCGAGCCGCCCGGCGGACTGCGAGGCCGCAAACTGTTTCGCGACCCCCGACTGCGCAGTAGTGTCGCGCCGCCCCTGATAGCTGTCTGTGATGCCGAGTATTTTACGGGCGGCCTCGTACTGGTCTGCCAGAAAGGCCATGTCCTGTTCGATGGCGCCCTCAAAATCGAAGCTCTTTATCTCCTGCGCGCTCGCAGCGTTCTCCAAATGCAGTATGCGCCCGTCTTCGCTGTCCACGCGCACGGACGCGTCCGGCGGCAGAACAATAGTGGAGCCTGACTTGACGAGCTTGTCCGCGATTTTGAGGTCAAGTCGAGAGATAAGATTCTGCTGATCCTTGATTTTCTCGACGTCGCTCTCCCCGAGCAATTGTCCAAAGACCGAAACGTTCTTTTGCAGTACGACAGGGTATACGCTCGGGGTGTACGGCTGCACAGAGAGCGAAACCGGAACAGGCACGCCGCCCGCGCCGGACGCCGTAAAAGAAATATTCTCTTCGGTCATTTCCCGCTCCGTCCACTTTGACGAGCCGCACACAGGGCATATGAGCGCATCAGGCCGCGTCCCGTCGAGCGTTGGAGCTGACACCGCCTCGCTCTCCGGAGCCCCGCATTTTGCGCATACGCGCTCACGGCGCGCCTGATAATTCGGCGAGTCGTCGACAACAATATCGTTGACCCACGCAAACAGCCCGATAACCCCGTCTTCGCCGCGATAGTACGCCTTGTACAACGTCACCAAATCGTCCGCCGACGCCGACGGTTCGCGCATGACCTCTCGCGCCTCGGGCGCGCTCTCGCTCTCTTTTTCAACGTCTTTCCCGTAACGGGTCTTTATGTACGATTTTGTCTGCGGGATTTTGAGGATTATGTAATCCATGTCGTCAATTGACGTGTACACGCCCGTCTGCGGGCACAGCATTTTGGGGTGGATCGCGGACACGCTGATTGCCCCGCGCCCGAACTCCGCCTCGTCGTCCCACTCCACGAGCCACGCTGCGCCGCCGTTCACCGGCACGTACCGCTCCATGGCGTCGTTGAGTTCCTCCATCGGAAGCCGGTCTATCTCGTTGCGGATCATGTCCTCGATAAGGCGGGCAAGCCCCTCATCTTCCGGCCGCCGCGCCTGTACTTTCGGTTGAGGTATGGCGCTGTCTATCGTCGCTTCGATGTTCTCCGCGATAATGCGCCTGATGTGCCGCGCCCTGCGCTTAACGCCGTCAGGTTGCCTGTCATTGTCCGTAACGGGCTCTAGCTCGTATTCGCCGCGGTAATACCGCTCCCACAGGTCAATGTTCTTGTACGTAGGGTGAAACGCCGCGCTGTCGCGCTCCAACCTCTCCTGCCACTCGTGCAGCCCGAGCCTGCCGTTACTCATGACGCCATCCCCCATTTACGTAGCAGCTCTTGTTTCCCCGCCGCGTCCGCGTTGTCGTAAAACATCCGCAT
>JAISBX010000054.1 GCA_031265965.1 Oscillospiraceae bacterium
GATAACGCGAGGCTGAGGCGGCAGGCGACGCTCTGTTACCGCGCGCCGATAAGCACCATACACAGCTTTTGCGCGGAGCTGCTGAGGGAGAACGCGCACAAGCTGGGGCTGGCGCCGGATTTCCGCGTGGCGGACGAGACGGAGTGTACTCTGCTAAAGGTCCGAGTGCTCGACGACCTGTTTGACAGCCGCTGCGACGATGTGTCCGACGGCGCTGAGAGCGGCTTCGCGCTGCTGGCCGACATGTTCTTTACAGGTCGCGGCGACCGGAGGCTGCGCGATATAGTTCTCGACGTGTACTCGCGGCTTCAGAGCCACCCGTATCCCGACAGGTGGGTCGCGGCTCAGTTAGATAGACTTAACTTCGGGAACGTGAGCGACGCGGCGGAAACGGTTTGGGGCGCGGCCGTTATGGACGATGCGCGGCGCGCGGCGCGGCACTGGCTGGGCGTAATGCGCGGCCTGTTCGGCGAGATGGAGGATCACCCGGACTTTATGAAGGCGTACGGCAGGAGCGTCGCCGTGACTATAGCCGGTATAGAGGGCTTTCTGGCGGCGATGGATAAGGGCTGGGACGCGGCGCGCGCGCGCGCGCGGGTCGAATTTCCGCCGGCGCGCGTATCGGGCTACGACGAGCTCAAGGACGTGCGCAAGCGGTGCTCCAAGGGCATGAAAAAGGTAGCGGAGACGTTCGCGTACAGCTCCGCGGAGCTGCTGGAGGACATGGCGGCGACGGCGCCCGTCATATCGGAGCTCCTGCGGCTCACGCTCGACTTCGCCGCCGCTTACAGTGTGTCTAAGCGCGAGCGCGGTCTCATCGACTTCTCCGACCAGGAGCATCTCGCGTGCGAGCTGCTCATCGACGGACAAACAGGTATGCCGACGGATACCGCGCGCGCCGTACGCGACCGCTACAGGGAGATACTCGTCGACGAGTATCAGGACGTAAACGCGGTGCAGGAGCTCATATTCCGAGCCATATCCCGCGACGGGGATAATATCTTCATGGTCGGCGACGTGCGCCAGTCCATATACGGGTTCCGGCTCGCGGACCCGACGATCTTTCTGGAAAAGTACAGAACGTACTCCGACGGCGCGCCGAGATCCGGCAGGGGAGCGCGCGTACTTCTCACGGGGAATTTCCGCTCGCGGGCCGGTATACTCGACGCGGTTAATTACGTATTCAAGAACATAATGTCCGAGGGCTTCGGCGGCATGGACTACACGGAAAGGGAGTATCTGCGCGCCGGGCGCGGGGACGACGCGGACTCGCCGGAGCCGCCCGTCGAGCTCGACGTTCTGGACATGGGCGCGCAGGAGCAGGAGGACGCGGCGCGCGACACTCTGAGCGCGGCGGAGGCCGAGGCGGAGCACGTGGCGCGCCGGATCGAGGAGCTGATGTGCGCGGCGCCGTTCCTGCCGGACGGGAACGGCGGCGTGCGCGCGGCCGAATGCGCGGATTTTGCCATTCTGCTGCGATCCGTAAAGGGGAAGGCGGCGTTTTATCACAGGGCGCTGGCGAGACGGGGGATACCGGCGGAGCTGCCGGGCCGGACAAGCTTTTTCAAGACGCCGGAGATAACCGCCGCGATGTCGCTTTTGAGCGTAATAGACAATCCCATGCAGGATATACCGCTGATATCCGTGCTGCGCGGGCCGGTGTACGGCTTCACCGCCGACGAGCTCGCGGCGATACGCGCGATATTGCCCAATGCGGATTTTTATACGGCGCTTAAAGCCGCGGCGGAAACAGACGCGAGGTGCGGCGCCTTTATATCGGAGCTCGCGTCGCTGCGCGCGGCGGCGCCGGATATGCCGGCCGACAGGTTCATATGCCACGTGTACAGCGTGACGTCGCTGCCCGGCAGGATGGCGGCGATGGGCTCGGGCGGACGCAGACGCGAAAATCTCATGCTGCTCGTGGAGTACGCTCGGAAATTTGAGGCTGACGGTCACAAGGGCCTGTTCGGCTTCGTCTCGTTTATGCGGCGGCTTGCCGAGAACGGGACCGAGCCCGAGGCGGGGCGGACAGAGGGCGCGGCGGGCGGCGCCGTGCGCGTTATGAGCATACATAAATCCAAGGGCTTGGAGTTTCCGATAGTGTTTTTGGCGGACACGTCGAAAAAGCTGTACAAGGAAGATATGAGGTCGCCCGTTTTGATCCACTCCGCGCTGGGCGTGGGCGTCAAACGGCGCGACACGCGGCGGCGCATCGAGTACCAGACGCTCGCCAGGGCCGCGATAGGCGGCGCGATGACGGCGGAGATGATGGCGGAGGAGCTGCGCGTGCTGTACGTCGCTATGACCCGCGCGCGTGAAAAGCTCGTGATCGTCAGTACGCTCAGACGGGCGGACAAGACGCTGCGCGACCTGTACGGACGCGCGTCCGCGCCCGTTCCCGCGCAGACGCTGCGAGACGCGGCTGCGGTGTCGGAGTGGCTGCTGCTGGCGGCGCTGACGCGCCCGGAGGCGGTACGTCTCGTCGAGGCGGACGAGTCCGAGCCCGTCGCGTGGACGGAGACGCTCGGGCCCGAGGACTGGGATATGAGGCTCTACGGCGCGGAGAGATTCGGCGATCCGCTCTACGGCGCGCAGCCGGACGACGCGCAAGAGGCCGCGCAGGACGGCGCGCGCGCGGCGGCGCGGGACGAGGACGTCGCGGAGCTCAGACGGCGGTTTGAGTTTGTTTATCCTTACCGCGCGTCCGAGAATCTGCCGTCAAAGCTGACCGTCACGGAGCTAAAGGGCAAGACGTCCGACGAGGCGCTTGTGAAGGACGCTCACATGTACATCGGACGCCGCGGCGCCCGCCCGCCCGCCATACCTGACGGAACGGGCGCTCTGACGGGCGCGGAGCGGGGGACTGCGATACACCTTGTAATGCAGCATATTGATTACGCAAAATGTAACGGTCCCGACGGCATACGCGCGGAGCTTGCGCGATTGACGGACGCGCGTATCATCACGGCGGAGCAGGCGGAGGCGGCCGACATACCCGGGATAGCCGCGTTTTTCACCTCTGAAACCGGCTCGGCTCTGCGCAGCGCGGACAAGATATTCAGGGAATTCAAATTTTCGCTGCTCACGCCGGCGTCAAGCTTCTTCCCCGGCGGCGGGGAAGACGAGATACTGTTTCAGGGCGTAATAGACTGCGCGTACGAGTCCGATGGGCGCCTGACGGTCGTGGATTTCAAGACGGATCGCGTGACCGGGGACACCTTGGCGGAGAGGGCCCGCGTCTACGCGCCCCAATTGCGCCACTACGCCGACGCGCTGACCCGCGTGACAGGTCTGCCCGTCGCGCGCCGAAGCATATACTTTTTCGCGGTGAGGCAATTTTACGAGATCGGAGACGATCTGGAATCAATTTAATCTCCGGCGGCTGCCATTGTGCCGTCGTCATGGAATATTACGTTTGACGATATTTCCTCCCACTTGTCGAACAGACGGCGCCGGGCGTCGCTTTCAAGCGCGTATGTCAGTGTGCCGGATATGCCTGCGGGCACAGCTTCGATCGTGACGGCGGAGTTTGTGGTGTCAAACCGGAGGAAGATAACGACGGTTTCGGAGTGCAGCGCGTTGAACAGGAAATTGCCGACGCTGTAGATTATAGGCTTGCCATTGTAGTATTCAAAGCTCTGTACCACATGCGGGTGCGAACCTATCACTACATCCGCTCCCGCGTCGACCAGCGCGTGGGCGACCGACGTCTGCCGTTCGTAGGGAATGAGGTCAAGCTCAATGCCCCAGTGCATATAAACGACTATATAGTCGCACTCGTGTTTCACATCCGCTATCGCGTCTCCGAGAGCCCCGAGATTTCCCGATTCGCGCGCTATGAGCTGCCCGGCCTTATTGGTGCCGGCCGCCCAGTCCGTAGAGGTGAGCACTTGGTTAGCGGCGAAGAACGCGATTTTTATTCCACCGGTCTCGGCGACGTACGCCTTCGCGGCCTCCGCGATGTTTCCGCCGGCACCGATGTGCGCGATCCCGTATTCATCGAGATTTGTGATCGTGTCTCGAAAGGCGTCCCAACCGTAATCGAGAGTATGGTTGTTTGCGATAGAGACCACGTCCACGCCCAGCCACTGCGTCAGGAAGCTAAGATTCCCGGGCGGCGATCTGAAAGTATAGGTTTTGTCTGCTATAGGTTCGCCGCGTTCAGACACGGATGTCTCGAGGTTTATCATCGTCACGTCGGCTGAGCGTATACGCTCAGCCATGGCCGCATCGAGCACCGCGCCGTATTCGCCGTTTACAATTTTTGTCCCAATCCTGCCATCCGGCAGTACGTCGCCGCCGATCACGACAGTCACTGTGGTTGGGGGCTCAGGCACATCTTCGCCGGATTCCTCAGGGGAGGCGGTTGGTTCGGACGACTCCTCGGTTCTTTGGGGCGTTGGCGTCGAAGCGGGAGTTAAGGTTGGTTCAGCCGGAGACGCGGGCGACGGGTGTGGCGTTGGAGTTGGCGCGGAGGGCGCTTCAGGCGCGGGCGCCCGAAGCGATCCGTTACCGCCCGATAGTGACAAAAGTACCAGCGCGACTGTCGATATCAAACCGACGACCAGCATAAGCGCAGATTTTTTTCCCTTGTTGTGCTTCATAGATTATGACATTCCTTTTTACGCAGTTCATATGCGTGAAGAGCGGCTTCTCAAACGGCACGGAACGCCGGACAGCGCCGCCGCACAGACGGCGAGGATAAAAACGCTTATCCACTGTGACGTCGACAGCCCGAGGTATATGCCACGGTATTCGTCTCCGCGCCAGAACTCGATCACGAACCGAAACACTCCGTAGGAGACGAGGTATATATACAGGAGTCTCCCGCGCACGGCGTCTCGTCTGTAGAGCAGGGTCAGTACGGCGCACAGCAGGAGCAGGAACGCAGACTCGATGAGCTGTACTGGAAGCCGCCGCACGCCGTTCGCCGATTCGATGAGCGCGCGCCTAGAGATGAAACCCACGCTGCTCTCGGCTCCGTAGCAGCAGCCTCCCAGAAAACAGCCCAGTCTGCCGAACGCGTGAAACAGCGGTATGGACGGCGCCGCGATATCCGAGTATTCCGTAAAACCGTGCCTTGTCAGTTTCAAATACAGCGCGCCTGCGGCCATCCCTCCGGCCAGCCCCCCGTAGAACACGGAGCCTCCGAATACCGATGCCGCCGCGCCGATGGCATTTCTTACGGATCGGATACCCGACAGCGCGGCGGCGGATTGCGGACTGACAACGGCGTACAGCAGATGACCGCCTATAAATGCGCCGACTGCGGAAAACAAAAGCAGGACGATCATGTCATCCTGCCTTTGCTTTCCGTACGTCCTCGCGTTACGGCACGCAAACACCCCCGCCGCTATCGCCCCGGCTGCCGCCATAAGCGGATATGTGTATATCTCTCTTCCAAGGAACTCGATATATGGGTACATTTGAGGCGTTATAAGTAAGACATAAGGCTGGCTGCAGCACAGGCAACGCAGATGATGCCTATAATGCTCAGCGCAACGGCCACAACGCCGAGGATCAATCCGGCGGTCGCGAGCCCTGTCTTTCCCGGAGGAGATTCTCTTCTGCCCTTAACTCCGAAGACGATAGCGAGTATCGACAGAACGGTAGTAAAGTATTGAACGATCGGGATCAACCCGCCGGCAATCCCTAAAATTCCGCATACCAACGCCGCGATAGAGATATTTTGCCCGCCGTTGCCTCCGTAATTACCGCCATAATTACCGCTGTTATAGTTGCCGCCGCTGTCTCCGCCGCCGTTTGGGAATGGTGCGCCGTTTTGATATTCATCACTCATGTCTGTTTTCCTCCCACTTTATGTTTGATATTTTTTTGACACACATCATTGTAATGAATGTTATTCGGCTTGTCAACAAAAAATTCAACAAAATTTAACAATTTATTCAAAAATTTTTCACGGGTGCTCAATTGTCGTCCGCGTCGTCTGGAAGACGGACGCGGACGTAGTTTTTGCGGTACAGCCACTTTGCGCAGTAATACGTTATCGGTAAAGTACACATTATCACAAACCCCTGCAGCGCAGACATTATTACGCCGTTGCCCTGCGCGCCGAGTAGTATGTCGAGATGCAGGAACACGCTGATCTGCCTGTCAAACAGCGTTAGCGCGGCGATGAACAGGGCGGGTACCACAATGCACTTCATCCTGCCCTTTACCCTTACGCCTCCGCCTATCGAAGGGTTGAGCGTATGCACGAGCAGGCAGCCCAGCATGGCGGGCAGTATATTTGAGGATACCGTGCGGACGCTTTGCGTGGACAGCAGCGGCTGGAACGGAACGGACAGCATTACTCCGACGGACACCACCGCAAGCGTGACGAACGTGGACGTACACACGGCTATGGATGATACGATGTCCGACTCCTCGGAACCCGGTTCCGCGTTCATCACGTTCAACGCATTATTCGCGACGGGCAGCTTTATATTGAGCACCTCGCCCGTGATGAGCGTCAGATAGACGGAGCTGCCGAGAATGGGCGTGTAGGATATGATCTCAAATAAGTTAGTAGGCACAAAGATTATGAGGAGAGGGAGAGCGGCGCGCAGTACTGTCCCCGGACCGGGGAGTTGACCGAAAAACATACCGAGAACCGTGGGTATTCCGATCAGTATGACGATAGCTCCCAGCGTACCGATGCGCCCCAGCGCGTGCATAGAGTCTATATACCGTTCTTCGTCCGTGTACCCGGAGACGTCTTTTGTTGTTTTCACACTAAATACACTCCTCTTTTGAACTACGTAACGAACGCGATATATGTGAACCGGTCACCCGAACAGCCGCGTCCACAGGATCGACGAGAGCATCGCTATTATGACGCCTATCGTGTAAGACATATCGTCGAGCCACGCGATCGATATTTTGCGCGTGAGCGCCGACAGCGCCA
>JAISBX010000118.1 GCA_031265965.1 Oscillospiraceae bacterium
GATATTGTGGCGCGCGCCATTGTGAGCGAGCTGGCGCGCTCCGGCGAGGACCACGTTTTTGTCGATATAACCTCAAAATCGGAGGAGTTCCTGAGGCACAGGTTCCCCACTATATATAACGAGTGCCTGAGCCGGGGCATAGACATCGCGCGCGACCTCATCCCCGTTACGCCCGTGCAGCACTATCTGATGGGCGGCATTGAGACGGATCTAAACGCCAAGGCCTCGATCCCCGGGTTGTACGCGTGCGGCGAGGCGGCGTACACCGGCGTACACGGCGCCAACCGGCTCGCGTCGAACTCCATGCTCGAGTGCCTCGTGTTCGGGCGCCGCGCGGCCGAGGACATCGGCGCGGCGGCGCGCGGCGGTACGCGGGCGGATATCGCCGACGCGCGGATGCCGGAGATACCCGTGCGGCCGAGGTCGGGCGACGATTTCCGCGCGCTGCGCCGACGGATACAGGAGCTGATGAGCGAGTACGGGTTCGTCATACGCTCGCGCCGGGGGCTGGAATACGCCCTCGGCGAGACGCGCGCGATATACGGCCGCTTGCGCTGCGCTTACGGCGAGAGCAACGAATATCTGGAGACTGTCAACATAGCGACGGTGGCGAAAGCGATCCTCGAGGCAGCGCTGGCCCGCCCGGAGAGCATAGGGTCGCATTATATCGAGGGTTGAGCGTTGAGTGAGTGTTGGCGCTTTAAGTTCTGGAATATTATTACGATAATTATAGAGAATACTGTGCGCGTGTACAGCATATAGGAGGTTTTCCATGAAACGCATACTTCGGCGCCTTACATCATACATATTGCTCGCCGCTATGGCGTTGACCGCCGCGGTGACGGGCATACCGCCGGCCGGGGCGGCTTACAGCGACACGGGGCGCCACTGGGCGTCGGCGGAGATAAGCCGGTGGGAGGCGCTCGGGGTGCTGAGCGACTTCGGTTCGGGCGCGTTCAGGCCTGACGCTCCTATCACGCGCGCCGAATTTTTCTCTATTATAGTGCGCGCGCTGGGGGCGGAGGAGGAGGCCGACATATCGCGCTTCACGGACGTTCCGGCCGACGCGTGGTATTACGGCATTGTCGCGAGGGCGAATAAAATGCGCATCGCGGAGGGCACGTCCGAGACGACGATGAGGCCCGAGTCGAACATCATCAGGCAGGACGCCGCGACGCTGGTGGCGCGCGCCATCGGGCTGACCGGCGGCGATTCAAATTATCTGGGGCGCTACGCGGACCGCGGCGAAATATCGTTGTACGCCCAGAATTACGTGTCCGCCATGACGCAGTACGGCTACATGGTGGGAAGCGGGAGCCGTTTCAATCCGCGCGCGAATCTGAGCCGCGCGGAGGCCGTAAAAATCATCGACAACCTGTTCCGGCACTACTACGGATCCGAGTCGGGCTTTGACAATCTGACGCTGGACGGCAACGTTGTAAGCGTGCGGCCCGACTCCGTATTCAACGGACTGACGCTAAACGGCGACCTCATCCTCGGCGACGGCGTGGGCACGGGCAGCGCCGCGCTGAACGACTGCGTGATAAACGGCAGGCTGCTCATTCGGGGCGGCGGCGAGAACAGCGTCGTGCTGAGCAACACGGCGGTGCGCGGCGGTATCACGGTAGTCAACCCTAACCTCAATACGCGCGTCGTCACGTCGGGCACGACGTCCGTGCAGACGCTGACGGCGTTTTCCGGCTTCACGCTCGTCGGAACGGGCGTACACGACGTCACGCTGGCGCAAAACGCGATACCGGGCGCGCAGGTGATGCTCTCGGGCGTGGTGCTCGACAGCATGGACGTGGGCGGGGCGACCGCAATGGTAACAATGCCCGACGGCAAGATATCAAAGTTGAGCTTTACCGGGGATTCGGCCGGGGCGCAGTTCTCGCTCGGCCGGGATTCCAGCGTGAGCTATTTGACTACCGTGTCCCCGAACATCTCCCTGTACGGGGACGGGCGCGTGGCCGACGCCTTTATAAACGCGCCCGGAGCGGTGTTCACGGCCAAGCCGGACACGTATACGATAGGGGCGAACCTGACCGCAAGTATAGCCGGGGAGGTCGTCTCGGGCGAGTATCTGGACACGGGGAACTGGGTCACCCGCAGCGAGGGCTACCTGCCCGTGCGTCAGGACTCCGGCGTAACGGGCGGGAACGACGTCCTGATGAGCACGGCGCGCGGGCGCTCCGCGAACGCCGTTACGGTCACGCAGAGGCCGCAGGGGAAAATACCGGTCACCAGCGACGGCGGGCGTCCGGGCTACCGCATAGGCTTTTTCATACCCGCGCCGCCCGGGCTGAGCGCGAGCGGCGGCACTATACCCATGCTCACGTATCAGAATTCCGACGGGGGAATCGTCGTAATGCGCGGCGTACCGCTGACGTACCAGAACGGGGAGTACGGCATTTGGTTCCGCATACCGGTCACGCGGGACGCGAACCTCGACAGGGGGCGTCTGGCGGAGACGATGTACATCGAGTGGGACGGCGGGACGAGCGAAAATCTTATATTTACGTCGGGCTGGCTCAATTTGGAGCCGCTCATGTGGTACGATGAGAACACTCTCGTGAGCATGTACCGCTATGCCCGCATGGAGGGCCACAACGGCGCCGTCTACTACGGAGCGGAGGCCATCAGGCGCCTGCTGTGCGGGGACAACGCCCTCGGCCTCGACACGAAGGGCTTCGCCGCGTTCACCGCGCAGGATCAGATCGATCTTGCCGCGAGCTTGTACGAGACAGCCGGAGTATTCGTGACCAGGCAGGCGATCCAAGACAAGCTGGATCAGGTGATCTCGGGCAAGGGCGCGCTATACGCGGTAAACAGGGCGCTGACGACGGATCAGATGCGCAGGGCGCTGGAGCATCCCGTGTTCGCGCGGGAACTGGGCATCGAGGTGTCGGCGGGCAGCGCCTACGGCATAATCTCCGAGACGGGCAAGAATCGCGTCGCGTACACGCTGCTGATGAACCGCAAGACGGATTACGCGAATAACGCCGCCGTCAAGACAGCCTTCGACAAGGCCGTGGCCGATGTAAAGGCGGCGGAGACGGGGCTGCTGGTCGCCATAAACAACGCGCCGGCCGCGGCTGACGTTCAGAAGATCGTCGAGACGAAGGCGAACGCGGATCTGCTGAAATTCGTGCCGGCGTCCGACCCGTACAAGGGCTTTACCGCGCCGCAGAAGCTCAATATGGCGCAGCGCATTTTTGAAAGGCGCCCGTTCAGTTCCGTTGACGACGTCGCGCGGATAATACGCGACTTCCTCGCCACGGCGGGACCCGGAAATCCCGAGGACGACACGGTGATAAGCAGCATAAAGCTGACGCCGGCGAGCATATCGCTCGTGTTCGGGCAGTCCGCGCATATCGGCTACGGTTCCGGCGCGGACGTGCGGCTTGATATCGTTACGCCCTCCGGAACGGTGCAAAATCCGCTGACGCACGTCACGGCTGAGGTAGACAAGGAGAACATTGTGAGCTACAACGCCGTCACGGG
>JAISBX010000145.1 GCA_031265965.1 Oscillospiraceae bacterium
AGCTCCACGCCGCGCGTGAGCGCGTCAATAGCCTCCGGCTGATCGCCGGAGGGCTGATATTCGCTTATCACCTTAAATTCAGGCATACCGATATTGCTCCACAGACAAAATATTCCGCCGCACACCTCGCGCCGCGGCTCAAAGCAGCACGCGCCCAAGCGCGATACATGTTTGCAACGCAAGCATTGTACCACAAAAAAACAAGGGCGTAAAGGTGGAATTTCAAGCTCGGCAAAAGGCCCGGCGAAACGCCGCGCCGAGCGCTTGACTTTCACGTTTTTGTTGGGCATAATATAAAAGGTACCGCTATGGGCTTGATCGCACTGATAGGGGAGTGAACCGTATGCAGCTTTATCACGGCAGCGACGTCGTTGTGGAAAAGCCGATCCTTTTACCGCGGCAACGGACGCTGGACTTCGGCGCGGGGTTCTATACCACAACGAATTATGAACAGGCAGAGGTTTTCGCCCGCAAAGTCGGAGACCGCAGGGAAAGCGACAAGTGTTTTGTCAGCGTCTATGGGGTAGAGGATCTCACCGTTTTGAAAAAAGAGCTTTCAGTCTTGGAGTTCGAAGAGACGGGTGAAGAGTGGTTGGACTTCGTTTTTGAAAACCGCGCCGGAAAATATACAGGTAAAGCCTATGACGTCATTTACGGCGCGGTAGCAAATGACACCATCTATCGGGTGCTGACCGCCTACGAGGAAGGGATCGTTCCAAAGGGTGAGTGCATCCGGCAGCTTAAAGTCAGAAAGCTGTATAACCAGATGACCTTCGCCAGTGAGAAAGCGCTCGCGTATTTGAAATTTATCAGCCAAGTAGAGTTGTCTGCCGGGAGGTATTAAGCAATGGGTAATGGGAATAAGGCGATGCTCGAATTCATCGTGCCCCGGTTGCTTAATGCTATCATAGAGGACAGAGAAGTTGCCGAAAAGGATGCTTTTACCTTGTTGTATTCATCCAAGCTCTATGAGCAGCTTGACCGTGAGGAGACCAAGCTGTGGCATCTGAGTGTACCAACCCTCTATGACATGTTCAAAGAGGAACAGGACACAGGGAAAATCACCTACCCGGAGGAGGCGTAAAAGCAATGGACGAAAAAACACAATTTGTCGTATACTGCATCGAGGAATACAAAAGTGTTGAGAAGCTGTCCGGCAAGACAGCTATTGATTTATTCAACCGCTATCGTGTGATTGATTATATCCGCTCGTATTATGAAGCCTTGCACACCACGGGACGGCAGTATATCGTCAACGACATCAACATGTACATCAAGGCGCGGCAGCCCATGTAGAGCAATATTATGTTGCATTGTAAAGCGACCGGTGCTAATATCATACGCAGGAAGGACAGCGCGGCGACTTTTCTTCCGGGGAAATAAAATATATTGGAGGAACGCAAAATGAGCAAAATTTTACTTATCGGCGCGAACCATGCCGGAACGGCGGCGGCAAACACCATACTGGACAGCTATCCGGGCAATGAATTGACGATAGTCGACAGAAACGACAACATCAGCTATCTCGGCTGCGGCACGGCGCTGTGGGTCGGGCGGCAGATACAGGGCTCAGAAGGCCTGTTCTACTCGTCCGCGCAGGCGCTGGAGGCAAAGGGCGCGAAGGTGTACATGGAGACCGAGGTCGTCTCGATAGACTTCGACGCCAAGACAGCCGCGGCAAGGACAAAGGGCGGCGCCGCGCTGAATTTTGGCTATGACAAGCTCATACTCGCAACGGGCTCGGCGCCCATAATGCCGCGGCTGCCCGGCTCGTATCTCGAGAACATCCAGTCCGTCAAGCTGTTTCAGGACGGGCGGCGCGCCAACGAGCTGCTCGATTCCCCCGAAATACGCACGGTGGCCGTCGTCGGCGCCGGATACATCGGCGTCGAGCTCGCCGAGGCCGTGAGGCGGCGCGGACGGCGCGCACTATTGTTTGAAGCAGAGAACACGTCGTTGGCGTCGTATTACGATGGTATCCTCACAGCCGACATGGACAAAATACTCGCCGACAACGGCGTGGAGCTGCACTTCGGCGAGCGCGTGCAGTCATTTAAGGGCACGGAAAAGGTGGAGGGACTCGTAACCGACAAGGGCGAATATCAAGTGGACATGGTCATTATGGCCATCGGCTTCAAGCCGAACGCCCCGCTTGCCGCAGGGCGGCTCGATACGATAGAGGGCGGCGCGATAGCCGTGGACGCGCGCCAGCGGACGAGCATCCCCGACGTGTACGCCGTTGGGGACTGCGCGTCCGTCTACTCAAACGCGCTGCGCGGCTGGACGTACATAGCGCTGGCGACAAACGCCGTGCGCAGCGGCATCGTCGCGGCGCACAACGCCTGCGGCGCCGTACTGGAGTCCCCCGGAGTACAGGGCTCCAACGGAATAAGCATATACGGCTACAACATGGTATCGACGGGGCTCAGCGAAAAAGCCGCGCTCAAAGCGGGATTCAAGCCGCTCGCGACCGATTTCACGGCGCTCCAGAAACCCGCGTTCATGCCCGATAACCACGAGGTAAAGATCCGCATCGTCTACGACTCCGAGACCCGCCGCGTACTGGGCGCGCAGCTCGCATCCTTTGAGAACGTCTCGATGTGCATACACATGTTCTCGCTTGCCATCGAGGACGGCGTCACGATCGATAAGCTCAAGCTGCTCGACATCTTCTTCCTGCCACACTTCAACCAGCCCTACAACTACATAACAATGGCGGCGCTCAGCGCGAAATAAAAACGAGGAACGCGCGTATATGGGAAAGAGAGGCAGATCAACGGCGGCGCTTTTGCCGAAACAGCCGCAGAGAGGTGTTTGCGG
This sequence comes from Oscillospiraceae bacterium, assembly GCA_031265965.1. Next base: position 2,821 of record JAISBX010000145.1, read on the forward strand.
ACATGTGGATATCTGATAAGTGGTCGGATTACGAGCTGATCGACTGCTCGCGCGGTGAGCGGCTGGAGCGTTGGGGCGAGTACCTGCTCGTGCGCCCGGATCCAGCGGTGATTTGGGCCACGCCGCGCGAGCACCCCGGTTGGCGCGGGTATTCCGCGCGTTATGAGCGATCGCCGTCCGGAGGCGGGCGGTGGAGCAAGCGGGGGCTGCCCGAGAGCTGGCGCGTGAGGTACGGCGACTTAACCTTCAACGTGAAGCCGACAAATTTCAAGCACACGGGTCTGTTCCCGGAGCAGGCGGTAAATTGGGACTACCTCACAAACACCATAGCCGCCTCGGGACGGCGGCTGAACGTATTGAACCTGTTCGCGTACACGGGCGGCGCGACCGCGGCGGCGGCGGCGGCGGGCGCGGCGGTCTGTCATGTGGACGCGGCGCGCGGCATGGTCTCGTGGGCGCGCGAGAACGCGCGCGCGTCCGGCCTTCAGGACAGACCCGTGCGCTGGCTAGTTGACGACTGCGCGGGATTTTTGGAGCGCGAAATACGCCGCGGTCACAAGTACGACGCGCTTTTGATGGATCCACCGTCATACGGGCGAGGTCCGTCCGGCGAGGTCTGGAAGCTGGAGGACGACCTGTACAGATTCGCGGTGCGATGCGCTGGCGTGTTGTGCGACTCGCCCGCATTTATTATAATTAACTCGTACACCACAGGACTGTCACCCGCCGTGCTGACATATATTGCCGACACCGTGTTCACAAAGCGCTTTGGAGGCCGCGCCGAGAGCCGCGAGTTGGGTCTGCCCGTGACATCTCACGGTCTCATCCTCCCCTGCGGCTCAACGTGCCGCTGGAACCCGGTCGGCGCACAAGCGTGACGAATATACCCGGCTTACCTACAGGCTTCTCGCCGCTTCAATGATCCAGCGCACACGCTCCAAGTCAATACGGTGATCCATTGTGCAGTCGCCGCCGATCATCATGCCGATCTTGCCGGCATCCAGGATTAAGCTGCGCGTATACGTCTGCAGCTCTTCCTTGGAGCCGTGATAGAGTATCCCGCGCTGCTCGGCGGTGGAAGACATGGCCCAATGGGTGTCAAACCCACCCAAGACGGCCTTGTTTTTGAATAAGTAACGACCCTCGTACAGTGAGAGGTTGTCAACGTGTGTCGCCCAATTGACACATTTGACAGGGTAATCGTACCACAGACTCAGCCGATTCTCCGCACCCAAATAGCCGCAGCAGTGCATGATGTTATTGTCGGAGCAGCGGTTAATATGCTCTAATACGTATACCTCGGATGGGCCGACGATTTGCTTATACTCCGCCTCCGAGAAACGGGTGAGTTCCGCGTTTTGCACACAGTAGTAAATACCGTCGCACCCGGCTTCTCTGACAAGCAGCTCAGCCAGCAGCGTATTGCCCGCTGCGACGACGTCAAGTGCCCGCATGACTTCATACGGATCCTCCCGTACGAGCCGCATCATAATCTCGTCCGAACGGATCAAATCCTCCGTGAACCCATATTTCAGAGAGGAAAAGGGATTGAACAGGTTAAAGAAAACACAGCGTTCTTTCGCCAGTGCGTTCACCATCGCCTTAGCCCGGTCTAACTGTTCGCATACCCAGGGATGCTTTTCGTCAATCGGCCTGATCCTCCGCAAATCCTTCGCCGCCTTGATATCTCCGCCGCCTAGCGGGAATCCAAAATAGCCGTCGCTCATAATCTTTGCAAAGTCAATGTCGATTGCATTGTAGTAATCAAGATGTGCTTTGCTGCACGGCTCGCCGTACACGCCCTTGTCAAAGAAATGTATCCAAAAGCCCACCGGCACGTGGTCAACCGGTTCTCGGTTCATCGCGCATAAAACTCTTGTCCGCTTATCCATAAATATAACCCCCCTTAGTAAAAATAATAACATATAGCTCAGTGGATTTCAACAATGCAAACGACGAAAGGGATCATGCGGACGCCCGTAAAAAACTTGTAATCCCCCCTCCTCCTGTGGTATAGTAGCACTCGAAATATATTTTATTATAAGGAGAGTGCACACTACATGGCTTCTAAGTATACGCATATATTCACGCCTATCAAAATCAACGGCGTCGATTTCAAGAACCGGATCATATTGGCGCCGCCGTCGCCGAACCTCGCTAGTCCCGACGGGTTGTTTACGCACCCGTATGTGGATTGGATGAGGATGTTCGCGCGGGGCGGGGCGGCTATCATGTATATTGGGAACAGTTCTATTGATATAACAGAGTGCAAGGACGAGGAGTGTCAGCTCGACCTGTCTTCTGAGCACTGCGTGCTGCCGCTGAGCTGGTACACCGAGATGGCAAAGGAGTACGACTGCCACGCGTCGCTCGAGGTCAACCACAACGGCAAGGACACAACGTTCGAGGCCGTAGGGCACCTGCCGTACAGCTCCAGCGCCATTCCGGGCGACTCCGAAAAAATGCGTGCAGCGCAGGATGGGCGCGAGATCCGCATACCCATCGAGATGGATCAGGCGAAAATAGACGAGACGGTGATGAAATACGCGACGGCGTGCAAGCGTATGCAGCGCTCGGGCATGGACGTCGCGCTGCTGCACGGAGGCCACGGCAACCTTCTCGCGCAGTTCACGAGCCCGCACTACAACAAGCGGACGGACAAATACGGCGGCAGCCTCGAAAACAGGGCGCGCTTCGCCATTGAGGTCGTTGAAAAGACGCGAGAGCTGTGCGGGCCGAATTTCGTCATAGACTACCGCATATCCGCCGACGAGATCATAGGCGACGGTATGCACTTCGACGAGACGAAGCAGCTCATGATGATACTGCGCGACCACGGCGTCGATATGTTCAACGTGTCCGCCGGGCTGCACAGCGAGGGCATGATGGCGTACATGAGCTACTGGCTCCAGGGCTACGCCATGAAGCGCGGCTTCAACGTGCACTGGACCGAAAAGCTGAAGGACTATTTTCATGGCGACATCCGCCTCACCGCCGTCGGCTCGATAACGAGCGCGGAGCTCGCGGAGGAGTATTTGAGCCGGGGCTGGGTGGACTTCGTCGCCATGTGCCGCCCGCTCATGGCTGACCCCGACCTGCCGAAAAAGGCGGCGTCAAACCGCGGCGAGGACATCCGCCCGTGCCTGCGCTGCAACGCCTGCGCCATGCGTTTGGGCGGCCCGAAGGTCATAAACTGCGCCATCAACCCCATTTCCGGCATGACAGACTATCTGCGCGACGGCGAGGTCCCGGCAGCGAGGACAAAGAAGAAGGTCGCCGTCGTCGGCGCCGGCCCCGCCGGCCTCACGGCGCTGCACACGCTCATAGAGCGCGGCCACTCCGTCACGGTGTACGAGGCCACCGACACC
>JAISBX010000158.1 GCA_031265965.1 Oscillospiraceae bacterium
GGCGATATTTGGGTGATGCCCAAAAGCGCGCAGAAGCCCCTCGACGGCAGGACGCTGGAGGCAAAACGTATGCGCTTCAAGTCGGCGGCGAAAACGCGGTGAATATGGAAAAAATCGACCTTGATCTCCTGCCTAAGGACGGGGAGAGGATCGTTGGGGAGCTTGAGGCGGGAAATATGGTCGCCGCGCGCTCGCGGAACGACTTCCTGTACATAATCGAGCGGGACGGACAATTCCATATGTTCTCACACACCTCCGGAGCGCCCGGGGGCGGCAAACGGCAGTTTCCCAAGAATGAAAAATACACCGCCGCGGTCCGCAAACTCGCGGACGTGTCCGACAGTGTATATCTTGTGAGCTTTGACGCCGGCTACGACATCTACGGCGTCATGTACAGCGCCGAGGAGGGCATACTGGCGATGTTCCCCGGAGACGACCGGGACGGCGACGCGGTGGTCGATTTCGGGATCCCGGACCCGGAGACCGGCGGGTAGACCTCACGGCGACGGCTCGCCCCCGCGCAGCGTGAACACCAGATACTCCGAGCCGCCGATGAATTGCGGCGTGCCCAGACAAAATATCGGTGTCATGGCAAATGGTTTGTCATCACTAATCGGCACGGCAAAGAGCGTGGCTCCGCCGGCGCCGTCCGCTGTGAGCGACCCGGCGGCCGCGCGCGCGAGCGACGCCAGCCGCGAGTCGCGGAACAGCGACTCCGGCGACGGCTCGCCGCGCCAGCTAACGCGCGGCGAGGAGGACAAATCTCCCGCGCCCGCCACCGCTATGTAACGGTATAGCCGCCGCGGATCATGACCTTCACGGAGTCGGCGTCCGCCTTGATGCCGTTGCCCTCTATCGTAACCATGTACAGATGATTCGCGGTCAGCGCGCCGCCGGCAGCGAGCGTCGTCCCGCCCGTCGAGTCCACAAGGCCGGGGGCGCCCCCCACGGCGGACGCCGAGCCGATCCGCAGCAGCAGCTCGGCGCCGATGGAGCAGCTTACAGTCTGCCCGCGGCTGAGCGTTACCACGGAAAACACCGGGCCGGCGCCGGGCGCGGCGGGCTGCGCCGAGCCGGAGGCCAAGCTGTCGCTGAGCTTCTTCGTGAGCTCAGCCTCGGCCGCCGCGATCTCGGCGCGCAGATCCGCCTTTATCTGCGGCGCGAATTGCTCATTTAGATAGCTGAGCGTTACGAGCGGATTCGACTGCGTGCCGGAATCGGTCGCCGCCATTATCGTGAGGCTCGTCGCCACGATCACCGCCAGCGCGGCGGCGGCTATAAGGATCTTCTTTTTCATATTTACCCCTGTACCCCTCTCCATGTCCGTTTATCAGTTTGTCAAACCAAGGCTGACGGCGATGGCGTTGTCCACCCTGTACATTATACTCTCGTCAAGCTGTCCCATATGCTCCTTTAGTCTGCGCTTGTCCAGCGTCCTTACCTGTTCGAGCAGCACGACGGAATCTCTCGCCAGCCCGCACTCGCACCCGCCCAGCTCTATATGCGTAGGCAGACGCGCCTTGTTTATCTGTGAGGTTATCGCGGCGGCTATCACCGTGGGACTGTGCCTGTTTCCGATGTCGTTTTGAACTATCAGCACCGGCCTGACCCCCCCTTGCTCGCTGCCTACAACCGGACTTAGATCCGCGTAAAAAATGTCTCCCCTCTTCACTCCGCTCGTCACGCGCTTCACTTCCTGACAAATTTACTCGCCTCGGCCGCGCCTGTGCGCCTATGTAGCCGGGCTGATATAATTTTGTCTCAATGCCGCGCTGTTTATACAGTCTGAATAAGATTTTTACGCGTCCCGGTATATTCGCGGGACCCTGCCCGATATCGACGTGAGCATCTCATGGGATATTGTGCCGGCCTCCGCGGCCAGCCTGTCGGCAAATATACGCTCGTCCCCGTCGGCGCCGAACACCGTCGCCACGCTGCCCTCCGTGACGCCCGGTATGCCCGTCACGTCCGCCATGCACGCGTCCATACATATCGCTCCCACCTGCGGCGCCCGCCTGCCGTTTATCAGGACGTTTATCTTGCCGGAAAGCGCCCGGTGGAGCCCGTCGGCGTATCCCACGGGCAGGACCGCTATCACGGCGTCGCCCGGGGCGGTGTAGCGCCTGCCGTAGCTCACCGTGTCGCCCTTGGCTATCCGCTTTACCTGCATGACGCGCGATTTGAGCTGCATGGCCGGTCTCAGCTCGACGCCGCCCGTGGCGCGCCCGGGGTAGTAGCCGTACAGGGCGATGCCGGGCCTGACCATGTCGAGCCACGTGTCTTTATAGTTTATCACCGCACCGCTGTTAGCGCAATGCTTTATTTTGAAAGGACGCCCGGTTTTTTTCTCCAAATCGCCGGTGCGGCTCAAAAACGACGCCAACTGACCGCGGGTGAAGTCGCCGCCGTCCGCCTCCGACTCGGCAAAATGCGTAAAAATGCCCTCTACGCGCAGACCGGGCAGCGCCATCGCGCGCTCGAGTTCGTCCGTCGTCCACTCGCCGAGGCGGCCCATGCCGGTGTCGAGCTTTATGTGGACGTTAAGGCTAGCGCCGCGCGCCGCGCGCGAGTACGCCTCGGCCGCTTCCAGCCCGCAGACCGCCTGCGTTATGCCGTGCTCGAGCAATATCGGCGTATACTCGCCGGGCGTGTGCCCCAGTATCAATATCGGCAGGCCGAGCCCCTCCTCGCGCAATTGCACGGCCTCGGACAGGCACGCCACGCCCAGATACTCGCAGCCCGCGCGCTCCAGCACGCGCGACACACGCGCCGCGCCGTGTCCGTAAGCGTTCGCCTTTACGACCCCGAGGAACCGCGTGCCGAACGGCAGGCGGTCGCGCATGGCCTTGTAGTTGTGCTCAATGGCGCCGAGGTCGATCTCGGCCCACGTTCTCATTTGTTGTAGTTCCATGCCAGTGTCCTCCGCTTCACCCGTTGCGCGCCGGCTCTATCCGGATGCTCTCCACATCGCAGGCTATGACCATTTTGTCCCCGCCGTATATCTCCGAGCGCATGGGGAGCAGCGTCTGAGTGTCGAACCACGTCCTCTGCGACGAATCGTCGGTTATGCGAGTTTCTAGCACGAGCGCGTCTATGTCTCCCAGCCGCTCGAAGCTCGCCAGCTCGGTGTATCCGTCCGTCCACTGTCCAAGGAGCACGGGCAGCGCCTGCACCGGCGACAGGCCGTCCCCCGTGAGCGTGCCGGCCTCCATCGAGACGCCGTCGTACTCCAGCTCGCACTCCGGGAACGCGACCCTCGCCGTTATGCCGGCGACCTGCTCCGGCGCCAATATCTCTACGGCGCCCATGTCGGCCGTACCGGCGTACTTCACAGTGAAGCGCAGCACGCCGTCCCCGTAGTCGGCGGAGACGCCGGCGGTGGCCTCAATTCCCCCGGCGCCCCTGAAGCCGTCCTTTATCTCGTCCTCCAGCCGCTCCGCGTCGGCGTGTCCGGAGCACGACGCCAGAAGCGTGAGCAGAGTGAGCGACGCAATTAAAAAACAAACGCGTTTAACGGAATTTATCTCGCAGCCCCCCTTATTTTTCACGCCCGCACTGTGAGTCCTGCGTTCTGTCTGCGACGACCTCCGGGAGCGCGCCGAGCAGGTCGCCCACCGTGGCGCTGTACTCGCCGTACCGTTCCGCGCACACGTCGCCCGCCATGCCGTGCAGGCACACTGCGGCCAAAACGGCGTCCTTGAGCGGAAAGCCCTGACCCGCGAGAGCGAGTATCATACCCGCCAGCACGTCTCCGGAGCCGCCCTTCGCGAGCGCTGGCCCGCCCGTCGTATTTATGTAGGCGCTTCCGTCGGGCAGCGCCGTTATCGTGCGATACCCCTTCAGAACGAGTATGCAGCCGTACTTCGAGGCGAACGCCGCGGCCGCGTTCAGCCGTTCGCCCGGCCGTATTTCGCCGGCGAGCCGGGAAAATTCGCCGCCGTGCGGCGTCAGGATCACAGGGCACGACGCCTTGCCCAATATATCTATATTGCCTTCCAGCGCGTTTATGCCGTCGGCGTCCAAAATCACCGGTATTTTCGATGTTGTTATCAACTCATATACGAGACTTTTGACGCCCTTGCCCGTCCCGAGCCCCGGCCCGGCGAGAACCGCGTCGCACCGCTTAAGATATTCCGTCGCGGTCACGGCGGCGGCGTCCGACAGGCCGCCGTCCTCCCCGCACGCGAGCGGAAACGCCATTTCGCCCTCGCATTTCGCCGCGACTATGCCGTATACGCTCTGCGGCACGCCGACATGCACGAGACCCGCGCCGAGGCGCGACGCCGCGCGTCCCGCGAGCACCGGAGCGCCCGTATATCCGACGCTTCCGGCAAATATCACGTCGCGCCCGTAGTCGCCCTTGTGCGTGTCGCGAGCTCTGGACGGCAGCGTTATGTCCTCCGCTCCGACGGTGAACAGCTTCGACGCCGCGCCCGAGACGACCTCCTCCGGTATCCCTATGTCCCGCACGCGGATCTCGCCGCAGTGCTCGCAGCCGGGCGGGAGAAAGTGCCCCGGCTTTGCCAGCGAGAACGTGACTGTAATGTCAGCGAGCACGGCCTTGCCGGCGACGACGCCCGTGTCCGCCGCTACGCCGGACGGTATGTCCGCCGCAACGACGCGCGCGCCCGACGAGTTTATGAGTTCGGCCGCCTCCAGCGCCATCCCCGCCAGCTCGGACCGCATACCGACGCCGAACATCGCGTCGATTATGACGTCGCACGTCTGCGTGAACCCGCGCATTTCGCCGCTATTGTCAAATTCTTCCAAACACGACCTCAACTCGCGCAAGCCCGCCTCCATCTCGGATGCGTCGGCGGTCAGAGCGTCCCGCGGCGTCACGAGGAACACGCGGACGTCGAGCCCGCGCCGCAGCAGGCTCACGGCGGCGCCCATTCCGTCGCCCCCGTTGTTTCCGGAGCCGCAGAACACGGCGACGCGCCCGCCGCTGCGCGGCAAAAGCTCAAGCGCCGCGTCGGCGACATGCTCCGCGGCCCGCTTCATGAGCTCTATCGAGTCTATACCGAGTTCGTCTATGGCGTACCTGTCTATCTCCCGTATGAGCGCGCGTCCGGCGAGCTTCATTTCTAATTCACCTCTTAACCTCATGCTCCGCGCAAAAATCGCTGTCTGTTTGCAATTATAGCGCGAACCGCGAAAATAGTCAAATTTCGTTTG
>JAISBX010000005.1 GCA_031265965.1 Oscillospiraceae bacterium
AGGTCGTTCATGAAGTATTCGTACAGATATTGGTCGGCGCGCGCCCAGTGGCTGTTATTTTGCATCGGGTGCTCGAGCATTTTGCCGACGTTGCATATAACCATCGATTGCAGCGCCTCGCGGAGATTTCTCGCGGGGAATTCCGGCACGCGGCGCAGCGTTTCCGCCATTTCCTCCCTGCCCTGCGCCTCGGCCAGATTGGCATAGCGGTGCGCGTGCCGGATCACGGCTTCGAGCGAGACGATTGCGCTTTGCCAAAAGTATATTTTTCTGGCGTCGGCGCCCTCGGAGCCCACGTACCCGTCGAGCTTTTCTTTCGCCTCCGACACGAACGCGCGCAAGCCGACAGAGAGTGTTTTTTCCCAGAGCAGAGCGGACGTCGTCTGCCCGTATATCGCGCTGTCGAGCGTGGGGTCCTTGAGCTTCGCGGCTTCCGCGTCGCGTGCCCAGCTCCCCGCTATGTTTTCCCACGCCCTGTACGTCATTGCAGGCGCGGCTGTTTTGCCGAACGCGCGCGCCGCCTCGCGCAGGATATCCTTGTCCTCCGGCGCCAGCGACACGCGCGCGTCCAGCGTCGCGTCGATCTCGTCACTGTCGCTCCAAATCGCCGGAATGTAGTCCCCGCAGACGTCAAAGCTCGTCGCGCAGCCGATCACGCCCGGCGTCGGGCGCCCCGCAATCTCGTCGAACGGGTGTATCTTGATCTCGATATTGTCGAGAACGCGCGCGAGCAGCTTGGCGCGTCTGAGCTGCAGATCCTCGCCCTCGGTCTCCCGCCACGACGCTACCGTATATTTTTCGCGCTCGGCGAAAATCTTGTACGGCGCGGCCTTCATCGCCTCGCGCCACGCCCTATTGTTCGCGCCCAGCTCCAAAGCGTCGATTTCCGTGAACAGCTCCGTATTTGCGGCCATTGCCATAGCGCATACCACCCGTATGATGTCAGTTGCACGGACATCATATCACGCGCCAAGCGCGTTCCGCAAGCCGTGGCTATGCCGAAACGGGATAACAGTTATCTCCGCCGCCTATTTCCCAGCTTGCTCTACGACCCAGTCGTAAATCGTGAGCTCATGCTTCGGGTGCAGGAGCTCGTGTCCCGTGTACGCCGCTATCAGGATCGTCGCGGGGACTCCGGCGTTTTTTAGCGACGAGTAGAACTCAATGTCCTGATAAACCGGCACAAGGTTGTCCTGCGTCCCGTGGTAGATCATAAACGCGGGGTCGTCCTTATCGACGTTGTAGATCGGCGAGCCTGACCGCACGAGCTCTACAAGGCTCCACAACTCGTGCGACGCGTCGCCGCTCTTATTGACCCCGCGCAGCTCCGCCATAGACACCCCCGCCGGATACGCGCCGGATTTGTATCGGTTGAGCCCAAACAGCATGGCCTCGGCAGCGACCGGGAGATCGTGCATATACGTCGCCTCGCCGGGCCCCTGAATGTACGGGTCCACCTCCGGGAACATCGTAAACATATCGCCCATTCCGAACATATCGAGCGCCCATTTCAGCTTACTTGACACGCCCTCGTTCCCGAACAGCTCTCCCTCGTGCTCCGGGCTATCGCCCGTCACGGCGAGCATATTCGCCCAGTATCCCCCCGCAGACGCGCCGGCGACGCCAAAGTTATCCGGGTCTATCCCCAATTCCTCCGCATTGGCTCGAAGATATCTGATTTGCGCCTTCAGTTCGTGCAGCGGCTGCGGATACGCCGCCTCAAACGACAGGCTGTAGCTCAGGCTCGCGACCGCTATCCCATTTCGCAAACAGTGTTCCAGCAAATCGAAGCTCTGGCTCTGTACTGCGGAGTTATCGCCCAGCACCCACGCGCCGCCGAACACGTATATCATCAGCGGGTCGTGTCCTGTGGGATCGAGCGGTTTATAAAAGCGTATGCTGATGTCTTTCTCGCGGTTCTCCGCATAAGTAAAGTCGTCCGTCGCGAACTCCGGCACAAACCCCTTGGACAGGTCTATGGCGGAGAATCTGGAGTCCGCTATCGGCGACTTTCCTACAGATATGTCCGTGTACTCAAACGCCGCGTCGCTCGCCTTGACCGCCGCGAGCTCCGGGTAGTCCGCCGCCATCGCGTCGTAAACCGCGAGAATTTCAGCACGCGTCACGCCGCTCCTCGGGTTGAAGCTTCCCGATGCGTCAACCGGCATATATCCGCTTTCGATCACAGCCGCGACCGCCGGCACGGCGTAGCGCGCGACGGCTCCGGAATCCGCGGCGCCGAGAGGCGCGTCCGGCGCCAGCCCAAACGATCTGGCGAGCATGACCGCCGCTTCCTCCCGCGTGACCTGCGCGAGCGGCCTGACGAACCGGCCCATCGCGGTAAGCTCACCCGTGACGACATCCGCAGCGGCGGCGTGCAGGATAGCGTTCACGCCCTTATAGCTCACCTTTGCTGCCGGCGTCCCATAGATGTCCTCGAAGCTGTTCTCGGCTCGCACCGTCCACTTATTGCGGAAAATCGCGTACAGCGACTCCGCGAGCTCGGCGCGCGTGAGCGGGTCGTCCGGGCGGAACACCTCCGGCCCAAACATAAACGCGGGCGCGCCAGTCAGTACCCCGGCGCCGCTCCACGCTTCGATGAGCGTTTCGTCAGGACGCCCGGCTACGTCGGCGTACCGCGCCGCCGCGACCGGTACGGACATCGCCGCGGCGAGCGCCGCCGACAGGGCGATTGCGGTAAAGGAACGCGTAATTCGTGATAATTTCACAGCTATTGACTCCCCTCTCATATTTCAAATAGACCTATACCCTTTATAGCACGCAGGCAACCGCACGGTCAATAGCCCGGCCTTGCGAAAAACGCATACCGTGGTTGAATCCCAACTTCGGAGCTGATAGAATACAAGAGGGTGACGTGCAGTGAATGGGATTACAGTGAGGCAGATCGAGACATTTCTGGCTTGCGCTCAATGCGGGAGCTTCTCCGGCGCGGCGCGGGAGCTGTTTCTCAGCCAGTCGATGGTCAGCAGATATATCGGCGAGATGGAGGGCGCGCTCGGGACGGCGCTGTTTATACGCGGCAGCCGGGGCGCGGCGCTGACCTTTGAGGGCGTGCGGCTGTTTGAGGAGCTCGACCCCGTTTACAACCGGTTCCGCGTCACGCTCGGTGAAATAACGCGGCGCAGCCCTCCGGACGGACAGAGCGTCAAGATCGGCAGTTACCGTGCCCCGGAGATGACGCGTCTCCTGAATTCATCAGTCACGGGCTTCCACACGCTCCATCCCGGCGTAAAGGCGACGGTCGAGCATTTCAACTTCGGCGAGCTTCGGGACAAGCTCATGTGCGGGGCGATCGATATCGCTTTCACGCTGTCAAACGAAATCAAATACGAAGCTCTCGTCGATTTTATTAAGCTCGCGAACGTGGACATGCACTTCGCGATACCCTCAAGCTGGAAATTTAAACCTGACTCTACGGATTTTTTCGCCCTGTCGAATCAAACGCTCATTGTAGAATCCCGTACCGATTACAGCGCGCATCTCTCTATTTGCCGCGCACATGGCTTTGAACCGAAAGATATCCGGTTCGTCGATTCGCTGCTCACGCTCCTTGGCGCACTGAAGCGCGGAGAGGCTTTCTCATTCTTCGGCGGAGCGGCGGAAACCGCAAAATACGCGGCACCGTTGATCGACATTATCCCTGTAGCGAACAAAGCGTGCAACGAATACATATTCGCCGTAGCCGCGTGGCGAAAGGACTCCGCCAACCCTCAAGCCGCAAGCTTCAAGGAAGCGCTCGGCGGAGCGTTACGGAGCACTACCCCAAATTCGTACTGACAATGGCCGACCTCCCCTCCGGCGAGAACGATATCCGCCAGATGAATATCATCGCTTTTCCGCCGGAAGGGCGAAGAGTCCTCTTGACAAACTCGCACTATAGGTGTAGTATATATGTCACCGATAGTATTGAGGAGGGATTGACTATGAGCAAAAAAATAACTGACGCGGAGCTTTTGATGATGAGGATATTCTGGCGCGAGGATCGCGTTCTGACGTTCTCGGA
>JAISBX010000008.1 GCA_031265965.1 Oscillospiraceae bacterium
GGGCGGCGATTTTGCATATGGCAACACTTTCTCAGCGGGAGATATACGGAGGCGACAGCCATGCTCAGTTGACGATGAGCGTTGAAGCTCTGCGGGAGCGTACCGCGGGCAGGGCGCCCATTGACGTCGCCGAACAGTACGAGCGCATTTGGAAAGGTTCGTTGCCCGGTCATATCAGCGGGCAGTTTCCGCAGCGGGACATTTTCTATTCCAGCTACCTTCAGACCTACATCCGCCGTGACATCAAGGATATGATGGAGGATGTGGACAGCCTGCTGTTTGCGGATTTTGTCCGGGCTGCGGCCTGCCGCGCGGGGCAAATGCTGAATGTCCACGATATTGCGTCGGACGTCGGCGTTTCGGATGATACGGCGAAACGCTGGCTCGGAATGCTTGAAAAATCGGACGTTATTTTCTATCTGCGGCCCTATTCCAACAACCTTCTGAAACGCACGGTAAAAACGCCCAAGCTGTACTTCTTTGACACAGGGCTTGTCGCGTACCTCACGAAATATTCGTCGCCTGAAATTCTGATGAACGGCGCGATCAATGGGGCCTTGCTCGAAAATTACGTCGTGTCGGAAATCATGAAAAGCTACGGCAACCTTGGCTTAGAAGCTGTCTGCCACTACTACCGCGACAAGGACAACAAGGAAATCGACTTGATCATCGAAAGCGATGGCGAGCTGCATCCCATTGAAATCAAAAAGACCGCCTCGCCGTCCAGAGAGCTCGCGGGCGTGTTCAAGGTGCTGGACAAGGCGAGCGTGCCAAGAGGAACAGGCGCTGTCATTTGCGCCAAGCGTGAGCTGTCGGCATTGGACAGGGGCACGCTGATCGTGCCGGTGTGGGTTTTATAGAAGACCGATAACCGGCCCGGTCATATCACCGTGCTCGGCTCTATCTGCGATCCTACGTCGACGGTGATCTTGATGTCGCGCTGTTCCGGGCGGCTGTCCTGTAGGAGCTCCCAGATGTGATGTGAAACGAGTGAAAAATCAGGCGTGTTGCGCACGGAGCCTATGGTGCGCGGGCGCGGGAGATCGATGTTCACGATCTCCCGCACCGTGCCCGGTGAGCGGCTGAGTACGGCCACTCGGTCGGAAAGGCCGACGGCTTCTTCTATGTTGTGCGTGACGAAAATTACGGTTTTGTTCGTCTTTGCCCATATGTTGAGCAATTCATCCTGCATTGTCTCACGCGTCTGAGCGTCCACCGCCGCAAACGGTTCGTCCATCAGCAGGACGACAGGGTCGAAGGCGAGCACGCGCGCTATCGCCACGCGCTGCTGCATACCGCCTGACAATTCGCTCGGGTGGTGGTCTTCAAAACCGACCAGATCCACCAGCTTGATAAAGTGGTCGCTTATCTCGCGCCGCTCTTTTTTTGGTACGCCCTTGATTTGCAGCCCGAACTCTATATTCTTGCGTACCGTGCGCCATGGGAACAGCGCATAGCCCTGCAGCACTATGCCGCGGTCGAGCTTTGGCTCCGTTATGCGGGCGCCGTCGATAAGCAGCTCGCCCTCGTCGGGCTTCGACAGGCCGATGAGAAGGTCGAGCAATGTGGATTTCCCGCAGCCGGACGGACCCACTATCGAGAAGAATTCTCCTTGCTCGACCTGGATGTTCACGTCCTTCAGCGCGTGAAACACTTCGCCTTCTGACGCGCGGCCTTTCTTGCGGAACGTCCGTCCGACGTGGTTGATCTCAATTTTTGCGTTCACGCCATTTTCCCCCTTTTGCCGTACGGCGGCGCGGTATTATCTGTCAAACCATGCCAATATTTCTTCGGGGTCGCACGGCTGGTGTTCAAATTTTGGAGCGGCTTTTACAAATTCCATAGCGAAAGCTACGGTTTCCGCCACGCCGGTTTTTAACGCGGCTTCGTCGATATCGAAATACTCGCTGTGCAGATCCGCGCCCGAACCGTATGCCTCGTTTTCGATCCCGAGAAACAGGAACGCGGACGGATAGAGCCGAGCGATAGACGAAAAGCTCTCGCTGCCCATAAGCGGCTCGCCGTCCTCCAAAACATCGCCGAGCGCGCCCCGGATCACTTGTTGCGCGAACCCGGCCGCCTGTGCGTTGTTGACGGTCGGAGGACCTTGAAGCAGGTGGTTTATGCCGTATTTGACACCGTATGCCGCCGATATTTCCGCGAGCGATTTTTTGAACCGTTCGATAAATATTCCGCCCACCTCCGGCTTGTAGAACCTCGCCGAACCGCTGAACGTCAGTTCGTCAGGTATAACATTGCCTTTATCTCCGCAACGAAGCTGCCCTATGGAAAATGTCAGCGGCTCGAAAGGTGAAACGCTCTTGAGCCTGATTGATGTGAGCGCGTTGTAGAGCGCGACGAAGCAGTCGAGCGGATTGTTGGAGAGGTCGGGGCGCGACCCGTGTCCGCCCTGTCCACGCAGCGTCACGTCGAAAGCCGCCGCGCCCGCCATGATAGCCCCATTGCGGGCGATCAGCTTTCCAGCCGGCAGGTCGGCGCGCACATGGAGGCCGTGCGCGCCGCTTACCTTTATATTGTTGTCGAGTATATGGCGGAGGAGATAACGAAGATTGCCCGTGCCTTCCTCGCCGCGTTCAAACAGCAGCAGGACGCGGCCGTTTGACAATTGCGCCTCGTTTTCTTGCAGGAGCTTCGCGGCTGTGAGCAGTATGGCGGTATGCGCGTCATGGCCGCAGGCGTGCTGGACGCCGTCGCTGAGCGATATGACCTCGCGCTCGCGCTTGAGGTTGCGCGGGTTTTCTTTGATAGGCAGCGCGTCGATATCGGCGCGGAGCAATACCGTGTTGTCGTCCGGACCTGTGCCGATAAAGCCCAGAATGCCGCCGTTTTCGACCTCATAGTGCGCGATGCCGTACTCCGTAAGCGCCGCGTCTATGTATTTGAGCGTTTCAAATTCCAGATTCGACAATTCAGGATGCCGGTGCAGATGCCGTCTATGTTCAATCACAAGCGGCTCATACCTCGCAGCCTGTCCCAATACGTCCATCGGCGTTCAGGCGGACAGCTCGCCCAG
Organism: Oscillospiraceae bacterium; assembly: GCA_031265965.1. The sequence continues at coordinate 3,035 of JAISBX010000008.1, forward strand.
ATAGAACGGGTTGTAGTCGTTTGTGAATATATCGTCCACATTGACGGCGCCCGGCGTCTCGAAGCCGTCGAGCTTCGCAGTCTCCGCCGCGTCTATCCAAAACTGGAGCTTTTCGCGCTCGACCCACAGCGAGGCCGTATACGGGCAGCCGGCTATGCGCTCGTAGTCGACGTCGAGGAATTTTGCGGTGTCCTCCAGCGCTTTGTCATAGTTCGAGTTTGCCCATACTTGGGCGCGGTTGACCGCCGTGACGTACGCCTTTATTACAGCCGGGTGCTCGGCTATAAACTCCTCGGTGAAGGCGCGGCAGCCCACCGCGCTGAGGGTGCCGTCCCCGGCCTCGGCCGCGATGTCGTAGCTCTTGGCGAGCACGCGCAGACCGCCGGCCGCGTCGGCGATCACGTTATTAGGCCCGTGCAATATCCCGACGTCGATTTGCCCCTGCCGCAGCGCCTGTTCGATAGCCGTCGGGCTGTTGATGACTGTGATCTCAACGTCGCCATGTGTCAGGCCGTTCTGCCGCAAAAGCGTCGCGTTCCATATCTCCTCGCAGCCGCCGAGGCTGGCGAACGCGATGGTCCTGCCGCTGAGATCCGCCGCCGACTGTATCGGGCTATCCTCCTGCACGAACCACGTCATGTGCGTCTGGTTGAACTGCGGCGAGTCGAGCGTCGCGGCGTTCACGATTTTCAGGTTGACCCCCGCCTGACGCGCGAGCACGATGTTGTTCGTATGGCCGGCGCCGAACACGTCTACAATGCCCTGCTGCACCGCTTGGGCGAGGCTCACGCCCTGCCCGAGCGCGTCGATGTATTCGACGTCGATGCCCACCTCGTCAAAAAAGCCCTCGTAGTCCGCGAATATGGCCTCGTTGAACTGCGTGGGTTTGACGATCTTGAGCGTAAACCGCTGCGTGAGCGCGCCGTCGACGAACGCGCGCCCGTCGGGACCGTACTCCGGCGCGTTTGCCGCTTCGCCCGAGGCGGACGCCGTATCGGACGGTGGCGGCGCGGACGTGCCGGCGGTTTCATCGTTTTTTGAGCAGGCCGAGAGCAGCGCGAGTGACAGCACCGCCGCGACGGCGCTTGCGGAGAATCTTTTTACGAGCTTCATGTAAGTTACCTCATTTCAAATTTCAAATTTATCTTATGATTGCTTTGGCTTCCATCTCGTAGCGTGTTTTTCGAGCAGCACAAGCAGATAATTCAGCACGACGCCGATGATCGACATCATGAGTATCACGGCGTACATTTTCGGTATCTGATATTTCATTTGCGCGTCGTACAGGATATAGCCGAGCCCCGAGCTCGCGCCCATCATCTCAGCGGCGGTCAGCACGAGTATAGACGACGTGGCCGCGAGCCGCAGCCCTGTCACTACGGTGGGAAAGGCCGACGGGAATATGACGCGCGTATATACGACGAAGCGGCCCGCGCCCATCGACCTCGCCGCCTTGATCAACATGGGGTCGACGCCCTTGACGCCGCTGATAGTGTTCAGCAGCAGCGGAGCCCACACGCCCCAAAAGACTATGGCGTACTTGCTGGGTTCTTTTATTCCGAAAAAGAGTATAAATACGGGCATAAGCGCGATTATAGAGGTCTGCCTGAACGTTTGGATCAGCGGATCGACATAGAATTCCAGCCGTCGAAACGACGCGATAAGTAATCCGGCCGGTATTGAGAACGCGAACCCGATCGCCAGCCCCACGACGGAGCGCCTGAGGCTTATGCCTATGTGCCTGATCATCTCGCCCGTGGCAAACATATCGACAAATTTGGCGGAGACCACTGTGAACGGCGGCAAGAAATTGGCGTTTATAGCGCCGAGACGCGGAAGCGTTTCCCACAGCGCAAAGAATACGACCAGCCCGAGCAGCCGCCGCAGGGAGAGTATTTTAGACGTCAAACGACATCGCTCCCTGGCGCCCCGCGCGAAGTGAAGCGTCCGTTTTGGATCCGCGTTGTTCAGTTTTATCATAGCGGCGCCCCCTAACATTAAATACATATAAGTATTATATATAATTAGAATATCACAGGCGCCGCTGCTTGTCAAGAGTTTTTTTGAAGGTTTTTTTGGGGGCGACAAAACGCCGCCCGTAATAGCCGGGCGGCGTTTGTGCAGCAGACAGACCTATGTGTGCGCCCTTACGTTTTACGACACACCAATAGCCGCCCTGATATTGCAAATAACTGCGGGCTCGTTGGGGAGGTGAGGCTTTTCACCGGACACTTCAAAGCCGTGCGACAAGGCGGAGTAGATGAACTTGTCAATTTTTGCTTTTTGATTTTCTACCCACCAATCCTTGCCATCTCCATGCTTGGGGATTTTCCACTCGGTACTGGATTTCTGAATAATGCCGACTAACT
>JAISBX010000033.1 GCA_031265965.1 Oscillospiraceae bacterium
TCTCAAACGGGCTACACATCCTTGATAATAGTCAAGCCGGGCAGCCCTATCAAAACACTCGCCGACGTCGAGGGAAAATCCTTCGCTTACGTAGACCCCTCGTCCACCTCCGGGAACTATGTCCCGACGCTCGAATTTATGAACGCCTTCCCGGGCAAGTCCAATGAGGATTTCCACACGAACGGGGCGTTCTTCTCTTCGGTCACGTTCTCCGGAACGCATCCGAACAGCGTCCAGGCGGTGATCAACGGCGACGTCGACGCCGCAGCCGTGGCGTCGGACACGCTCCGCTCTATGGTGGTCAACGGCGTTATCAGCGAGGGCGACGTCGTCGTCATCCACGAGTCGGCGAGGATCCCGACGTCCCCGCTGGCTATCCGCGCCGACCTCCCGCAGGATTTGAAAGACAAGGTCAAGGAATTCTTCCTGGCTTTCCAAAACGACGACTACTTCGCCGCCGTCAGCGGCTATAAGCCGGAGGATAACGTCCGGTACATCGAGGCGGACGACGCGGACTACGACTACGTCAGAGAATTGATGGAAAAGGTAATGCCCCAGTGACCCGGGCTTGAGGAGCGTCTGCAAATGGAAATACTTAAAATCAGCGGGCTCACAAAGACGTATCGCGGGTGCGCCGCCCCCGCGATACGGGGCATCGAGTTCTCGATGGAATCCGGCGAGATGGTCGGGATAATCGGCTCGTCCGGCGCGGGGAAATCAACGCTTATGCGCTGTGTAAACCGCCTCGTGGAGCCGGACGGAGGGCGGGTGCTCATAGAGGGCCGGGAGATCACGGGGGCAAAGACGGGCGCCGTGCGCGAGCTGCGCCGCCGCGTGGGTATGGTGTTCCAACACCACAACTTAGTCGTGCGGCTGACCGTGCTGCAAAACGTTATGCACGGGCGCCTCGGCTATATGAGCACGGCGGCCGGCGCGCTCGGGCGCTACTCGGAGGACGATAAGCTCCGCGCCGTAGAGCTGCTGGAGAAGACGGGGCTCGGCGAATTCCTGTACCACCGCGCGGGCGACCTATCCGGCGGCCAGATGCAGCGCGTGGGGATAGTCCGGGCGATAATGCAGCAGCCGTCGCTTTTGCTGTGCGACGAGCCCATAGCGTCGCTCGACCCGGCGAGCGCGCAGGTGGTGATGGAGCTCATACGCGATATATGCAAGGAGCGCGGGATAGCCTGTCTCGTCAATCTGCATCAGGTGGACGCGGCGCTTAAATTCGCCGAGCGCATCGTCGGGATGAAAGACGGCGAGATAATCTACGACGGCCCCGCCGCTATGCTGTCCGGCGAGATGATAGAGCGGATATACGGCAAGCCGCTCGACCAGCTTATGATAGGGGGCGGCGCGGTTGTTGCCTAAGACGTCAAAGAAGATAGCGCTCGCCTCGCGCGAAAGCCGCCGGGCGTCCCTGATATTCGCGGCCGTCCTCACGGCGCTGTTTGCCGTATCCACGTGGTTTACGGAATTCAACCCGCTGCAAGTGATCTCGGCACAGGAGGAATTCTGGAGCTTCATATTCACAGACTTTATCCCGCCCCGTATGGGCGGATGGAAAGCGCTGTTTGACGCCGTGCTCCAAACGCTGTATATGGCGCTCTCGTCCGCCGGGATATCCGCCGTGCTGTCGCTCATACTGGCGTTCCTCGGGACGCCCGGCGTCTGCCGCTTCCGCGCCGTAAACGGTTTCATACGCGGCTTTGCGTCCGTACTGCGCAACATACCGGCGCTCGTGTGGGTGTTCATACTCGTGGGCGCCTACGGCATAGGCACGGAGGTGGGCGTGCTCGCACTGATGATCGGGACGACGGGCTACCTGACGCGCTCTTACATCGAGACGCTCGACGAGGTGGCAGAGAAGAATTTAGAGCCGATGAAGGCCGCCGGAGCGGGCATCCTGCCGACTATATCCCAGGCGATACTTCCCGCCGCGTCGCCGGGGCTCATCGCGTGGTTTTTGTACTGCATCGAGCTCAATATACGCGCGTCGGCCATCATAGGTATGGTCGGCGCGGGCGGCATCGGGCTGCTGATGATGAGCTATATCAAGCAGTATAACTACGCCTCCGCGTCCACGGTGATACTCGCGGTGGCCGTGATAGTCATAGCCGTGAATCTGCTCACGGACTGGCTGCGAAAAATAGCGCTGCGATAAAAAGTTGTTAAAGTTGTTTTTATGAAGGAGAGCATATTTTGAACGTAAAAAGCAATATGGCCGGCGCGGCGGCATACGCTGGCGGCGTCGCGCCAAGGCGCGGGCGGCTGCCCGTGTCCGACCGGCGGCGCGGGCTGCCGATGAAGCTCTTTCTCGCGGGCTCGGCGGTCGCAACGCTCCTGTCGCTTGCGCTGCTGAGGCTGGACTACGCGAAAATAGCCGAACGCACGCCCAAGCTCGGCAAGGTCTTTTTGGAAATGTCGAAATTCTCCGCAGAAAAATTCGCGCTGACCGCCATAGCGATGGCGGAGACTGTGACGGTTTCCATACTGTCGCTGATATACGGCCTCATACTCGGGCTCATACTCGGGGCGCTGGCCGCGCGGAACGTCACGCCGATAGGCCCTCTGTCTGCCGCTTTGAAGAGCATATTCGCGTTCATCCGCGCCGTGCCGACCGCCGTGTGGGTGCTTTTGATCCTCGCGTCGATGGGCTTCGGTATGGCGGCGGGAATAGTGGGGCTGCTGTTCCACTGTACGGCGTTCTTCGGCAAGGTGTTCGCCCAGATATTCGAGGAGGTCCCGGAGGAGACGATAGACGCCGTGCGCTCCACGGGCGCGGGACGCCTCCAAGTGTTTTTCGGCGCCGTGCTGCCGGCGTCGTTATCGAGCATAATAGCATGGACGGCGCTGCGGTTCGAGACGAACTACAGCGAGGCGGCGATCCTCGGGATGGTCGGCGCCGGCGGCATAGGCTACACGATGACGGCGGCGATGAGCAGCTACAAATACGGCCGCGCGGGGCTCGCCGCGACAATAGTGTTCGCATTCGCGCTGGCGATAGAGCTGCTGACGACGTTTATCAAGCGGAAGCTGAAGGTGGATTGATTTTTAAGCGGCACGCAAAAAATAATTGTTGCAAAGTGTAAAATTACGTGGTAAAATCCGTTTGTCGAATCAGTAAATATAAATAAAATGCACCGCAGCAGTCGTGAAAGTGTTTCGACCACTTTCACGAATTTCTGTTGCGCACTACGAACGGAGGTAAATTTCATGACAAACGCGAAGCAGCAATCGATTTCACAGGAAGAGCGCTACGATCAGGCCTTGCAACGCACCCTTGAAGCCCTCAAAAAGGACAACCGTGTTCTCGCAGTCATATTATTCGGCAGCCTTTCGGACGGCGTCGTGTGGGAAAAGAGCGATATAAATTTGTTCGCTATCATACGGGACGACGGTGAAGATGATTACGGCGCCGCATACTATGTTGACGAGGGCGATATTGTCGTTGACCTGCAAATCTACTCGCGCACTATTTTTACCAGAGCGATAAAATATATGAACGCACCTCAGCTCGGCAGTTGCAGCGATTTTCCTATTCCTCAGGACGGGCGGATACTGTACTGTCTGGACGAAGGCCTGCAAGACATCTTCGATGACACGATGAAGATCGGCAAGGCGGATATGGAGCGGGCGCTGCTGCCGCGCGCCTGCGATATGCTGCGTTATTTGAAGAAGGCGGAGAAAAG